>NZ_JBEXSW010000007.1:0-225969 GCF_040613775.1 Streptomyces sp. NPDC006208
ACGCGGCGTCGGCCGGGGAGGACCGTTGACCCCTATGAGGGGCGAACCCAGTTGCCCGAAGTGCGGTGGCCGGGTGAGGGCGCCCGGTCTCTTTGACAACGGCCGCAGCACCGGCTCCTTCTGTACGGCACCCAGCAGCCGGTCGAGCGCAAGCTCCACATCTTCCTTCCATGAGAGCGTGGTTCTCAGCTCCAGCCTCAGTCGGGGATACGTGGGGTGAGGACGGACGGTCTTGAAGCCCACGGCGAGCAGATGGTCGGCAGGAAGCACGCACGCCGGCTCTTTCCAGCGAGCGTCACCGAATGCCTCGATCGCTCTGAACCCGCGCCGTATCAGATCCTTGGCAACGGTCTGCACGATCACGCGACCCAGCCCTTGGCCCTGATAGCCCGGCATGATCCAGGCCGTCATCAGCTGTACCGCATCCGCCGAAACGGGGCTCGTGGGAAACGCGGTGGAACGCGGCACATACGCCGGTGGGGCGTAGAGCACGAACCCGACCGGCACCTCGTCGACGTAGACGACCCGCCCGCAGGAGCCCCATTCCAGAAGCACGGCGGAGATCCAGGCCTCTTTCTCGAGGTCTGCGGTGCCGGCCTTTACCGCGGCTTCTCCGCTGACTGGATCAAGCTCCCAGAAGACACACGCCCGACAGCGCTTGGGAAGGTCCGAAAGGTTGTCCAGCGTGAGCGGTGCGAACCGACGCCCCATGACGGCTCTACCTCACTTCCTTCGTCTGCCGCGCTGCGAGCAGCCGCCAGCGCGCTTCGCTCCCGAAGCAGGCTGCTGACGAATCCGCCTACCGCCCCAAGTCCCAGACCAACAGTCACCAGTCGGCCGCGGCTCACCGATCGCATGGCCCTCGCTCTCCCTCTGAGGTGGCTCAAGGTGGATGCGCCATACCAGAACGCATCGTATCCACACGAGCCCGGCAGGGGTACCGCACGACGGCAAAGGGCGGGTTGTGTTCCGCTGAATGTGGAACACAACCCGCCCCGGCGGTATGGATCTTCTGGAGGCTCAGTCCTCGTCGCCCTCTGCAGGCTCCTCGCCGAGCCCCTTCTCCAGGACCCGCCCCTCGCCAGGGGCCAGCGTGCCCAGGATCCGCTCGAGATCGTCTATGGAGGCGAACTCGACGACGATCTTGCCCTTCTTCTGGCCGAGGTCGACCTTCACTCGTGTCTCGAAGCGGTCCGAGAGCCGCGAAGCCAGATCGCTCAGGGCAGGCGAGAGCCGGGCACCTGCGCGGGGGCCCTTCGGCTTGGGGGCGCTCTTGGGGTTCGAGTTGATCAGCGTGACGATCTCCTCGACCGCTCGAACCGACAGCCCTTCGGCCACGATCCGATGTGCGAGCCGATCCTGCTCCTCGGAGTCGTCCACGGCAAGCAGCGCACGTGCATGCCCCGCCGAGAGCACTCCGGCCGCGACCCGGCGCTGGACGGGCGGCGAAAGCCGCAGCAGCCGCAGTGTGTTGGACACCTGCGGGCGCGAGCGCCCGATGCGGTCGGCCAGCTGGTCGTGGGTGCAGTTGAAGTCCTTCAGCAGCTGATCGTAGGCGGCAGCCTCCTCCAGCGGGTTCAGCTGCGCGCGGTGCAGGTTCTCCAGCAGCGCATCGAGAAGGAGCTTCTCGTCGTCGGTGTGCCGGACAATCGCGGGGATCCGGTCAAGGCCGGCTTCGCGGCAGGCTCGCCAGCGACGCTCACCCATGATGAGCTCATAGCGGTCCGGGCCCAATGGACGCACGACGACCGGCTGGAGGAGCCCTACTTCCTTGATGGAAGTGATCAGCTCTGCCAAGGCATCCTCGTCGAACACCTCACGCGGCTGACGTGGGTTGGGCGTGATCGCATCCAGCGACACCTCGGCGAAGTGCGCACTGGCCGACTCGGCCAGCACTGCTGACTCCGGCTCCGCCTGCGAGCTCGCTTCGGGCGCCACCGTCGCCGCGGGCAGCGTGGTGACCTTCGCGGCCGCCACACCCCGCTCAGCGGTCAGCACCGAGGCCGCTCCTGGCGCGCTCGCTGTGCCGGCCGACGGCACCTGCTCCTGCGGAGCAGCCGGGATCAGCGCACCGAGCCCACGCCCCAAACCTCTACGTCGCTCGCTCACTGGATCCCCTCCGACATGTTCTGCTGAGTGTTCTGGCTGCCCAGGTGGGCATGCTGCGGGTCGTACTGGACTCCGACGCCGCGCAGCGCGATCTCACGTGCTGCCTCGAGGTACGAGAGGGAGCCACTGGAACCCGGATCGTAGGTCAGCACCGTCTGCCCATAGCTCGGCGCCTCAGAAATGCGCACAGACCGCGGGATGCTCGTGCGCAGAACCTCCTCACCGAAGTGGCTGCGCACCTCGTCGGCCACCTGCGATGCGAGCCTGGTCCTGCCGTCATACATGGTGAGCAGAATCGTCGACACGTGCAGGGCGGGATTGAGGTGTCCGCGCACCAGATCGACGTTGCGCAGCAGCTGGCCAAGCCCCTCGAGCGCGTAGTACTCGCACTGGATGGGGATGAGCACCTCGGCACCGGCGACCAGAGCGTTCACGGTCAGCAGGCCCAGCGACGGTGGGCAGTCGATGAGGATGTAGTCCAGGGGCTGCTCGTATGCCTGGATCGCGCGCTGCAGTCGGCTCTCCCGCGCCACCAGCGACACCAGCTCGATCTCCGCACCGGCGAGATCGATGGTGGCCGGGGCGCAGAAGAGGCCTTCGACGTCCGGTACCGGTTGGACCACCTCGGCGAGCGGCCTGCTCTCCACCAGGACGTCATAGATCGAAGGAACCTCTGCATGGTGATCGATCCCCAGAGCCGTGGAGGCGTTGCCCTGAGGATCCAGGTCCACCACCAGCACGCGCGCACCATGCAGCGCGAGTGAGGCCGCAAGGTTGACCGTGGTGGTGGTCTTACCTACGCCGCCCTTCTGGTTGGCGACGACCATGACGCGTGTCTGCTCAGGTCGGGGCAGACCTTCACCGGCACGCCCCAGCGCCTCCACGGCCAGCTGTGCAGCACGGCCAATGGGGGTGTCGTCCAGCGGGGGAGGCGGTGTTTCACGTGAAACATCGTCCCCCGTCGACTCGGTACGGGGACCGGGGACCGGATCGGTCATCGGTCCCGCGATGTTGGCGTCGGACCGCAAGGATTCACTCTCCTCGACTTCAGGCTCGCAATGAGCAGAGCCTGCCATGCTTTCGGGGTCGTGAACCAGCGAGGCAGGTGGTTCTGTGGAGGAAACCACCTCTGTGGACAAATCCGTAACCCTCACGAGGGGCCTGCGCCCCTTCATCTGAGCGGCCGCACGGCCACGACTGATGATTCCCTGCAGCAGTGAGCGACGTTTCACGTGAAACACGATGCACGCGCCGCATGACTACGCCAGGACGACACTCCGAAATGCGTACGTATGGAAGCTTTTCTGGCTCAGCGGCGCCGTCGCGTACGGCTCGTCCGAGCAGCCTTGGCCCGCTTCGCCGCGAACCGCACGCCACCCGGGCTCTCCCCCACCTCCACCCGCACGACGGTGGACAGAGGATCCACGATTCCCTCGCCGACATGGAGAACTGAGGTCTCCACCACACCCAGCTTGCCCAGAGCGGCTCGTGCCCCGTGGATCTCTTCCTCGGCGGTGTCGCCCTTGAGCGCCAGCATCTCACCGTAGGGACGCAGCAGAGGAACACCCCAGCCGGCCAGCCGGTCCAGAGGAGCCACCGCGCGGGCCGTGACCACATGCACCGGGGGCAGCTTCCCGAGCACCTCCTCGGCACGGCCCCGCACCACGGTCACATGATCGAGGCCCAGCAGTTCGACGACTTCCTGAAGGAAGTTCGTCCGACGCAGCAGGGGCTCCAGCAACGTGATCTTCAGGTCAGGACGAACGAGCGCCAAAGGAATACCAGGGAGGCCGGCACCGGAGCCGACATCGCAGACGGTGACACTCTCGGGGACGACCTCGGACAGCACGGCACAGTTCAGCAGGTGCCGCTCCCACAGCCGAGGCACCTCACGCGGCCCGATCAGACCACGCTTGACCCCCGCGTCCGCGAGCAGCTCGGCGTACCGCACAGCCTCCGGAAAGAAGTCTCCGAATACCGTCCGCGCCACATCGGGCGCCTGGGGAAGCTCCACTGACTCCGTCACGGGAACCGTCCTTCCGTACCGCACTGCCGCACATGTGGAGTGGGATGGCTGACTATCAGGCTGACAAAGTTCGGCCCCGCCTGCGAAACAGACGGGGCCGAGAGATCGATGAGGGTCAGGCCGGAAGCACGACGACGAAGCGCTGCGGCTCCTCGCCCTCGGACTCGCTGCGCAGACCCGCGGCCGCGACCGCGTCATGGACGACCTTGCGCTCGAAGGGCGTCATCGGCTTCAGCTTCACCGGCTGACCGGTGCTCTTCACCTCGTCGGCGGCTTTGGCACCGAGCTCTGCCAGCTCCGTGCGCTTATTGGCCCGGAAGCCTGCGATGTCCAGCATCAGCCGGCTGCGGTCCCCGGTCTCCCGGTGGACGGCGAGCCGCGTCAGCTCCTGGAGGGCTTCCAGGACCTCTCCGTCGCGGCCGACGAGCTTCTGCAGGTCCCGGCTGGCCGTGTCGCTGATGATCGAGACCGCAGCCCGGTCCGCCTCGACGTCCATGTCGATGTCACCGTCGAGGTCGGCGATGTCGAGCAGACCCTCGAGGTAGTCGGCCGCGATCTCCCCTTCCTGCTCCAGGCGGGTCAGGGTGTCGCCACCCTCGGTGGCGGCGGAGATGGTGCCTTCCGTCACGGAACGACTCCTTCTTACTTCTTCGACGACGGGTGCTTGGGGCGCTGCTGGCCCTTGCGCTGTGCGGACTTGGGCTGACGGCCAGAACCGGCGGGCTTGGCACCACCCGGCTTCGACTCGTCCTTCTGCAGCGAGGTCTTCGACGCGGAGTCGCCCTCGGAGCTCTTGGCTGTTCCCGGCTGGGCAGTGGTGGCCTGACGCTTCGACTTGGTCTGGCGCTTGGGCTGCTGACGCTTCTGCCCGGCACCGCCCTCGGCGTCGAGTACGGCAGTCTCGCTCTTGGCGACCGTGCCGTCCGCCTGAGCGGCCAGGCCGGCCTTGGCCAGCCCGCTCATGAAGCGGCGCTCGTTGTCGTTACGGTCCGCGCCCTTGGCGACGATGGCCTGGACGACAGTGCGCTTGCGACGCGACTTGACCTCACCGCTCGCGGTAACGCCCTTCAGAAGACGCTGCAGGTAGTGGTCCTGAGCCTTGCTGCCCGGCGTCGGGTTCTGGTTGATCACGTACATCTGCTGGCCCATGGTCCACACGTTGGTGGTCAGCCAGTAGACGAGAACACCGACGGGGAAGTTGATGCCCATGACGGCGAAGATCACCGGGAAGATGTACATCAGCATCTTCTGCTGCTGCATGTACGGCGTCTTGACCGTGAGGTCGACGTTCTTCTGCATCAGCTGACGCTGCGTGTAGAACTGCGACGCCGACATCATGATGATCATGACCGCGGTGACGATGCGGACATCGAGAAGAGTCGCGTGAAGGGCCTCGACCTTCTCGGGGCTGTCCGTGAACTTCGCGGCGATCGGGGCCCCGAAGATCTCGGCCTGCCGGGCGCTGTTGACCAGGGTCTGGTTCAGCACACCGACCGGGTCACCCGAGGCGATCTTGCTGAGCACGTGGTAGAGCGCGAAGAAGAACGGCGACTGCGCAAGGATCGGAAGGCACGAGGAGAGCGGGTTGGTCCCCGTCTCCTTGTACAGCTTCATCATCTCTTCGGACTGACGCTGCTTGTCGCTCTTGTAGCGCTCCTGGATCGCCTTCATCTTCGGCTGGAGCGCCTGCATGTTCCGGGTCGCCTTGATCTGCTTCACGAAGAGCGGGATCAGACAGATCCGGATGAGGACCACCAGCGACACGATGGACAGTCCCCAGGCCCAGCCCGTGTCCGGGCCGAACATCGCCCCGTAGATCTTGTGGAACTGCACGATGATCCACGAGACAGGTGTGGTGATAAAACTGAAGAGACTGGCAATCGTGTCCACTAATCAAGCTCCTTGAGCATTGGGCGAGGTCTCTGCGGCCGGGTTCGGGGCTTCAGGCACCGAGCCGGTCGTAAGCACATCAGCGGCGGAGTCCCCGCCCTTGCTGCCACGCAACGCATCGCGCAGCATCTCGTGCCACCGCGGACGTGTGCGCGGCGGCACATGATCGACTCCGCCCGGCGACCACGGATTGCACCGCAGGATGCGCCAAGCGGTGAGAGCCGTGCCCTTCACCGCGCCGTGCCGGTCGATGGCCGTGTACCCGTAGTGGGAACACGACGGGTAGTACCTGCAGACAGGTCCCAGCAGCGGGCTGATCGTCCACTGGTACAGCTTGATCAGAGCCAGCAACGGGTACTTCATCGCGCGCCCCCTCCCAGCAACCGCTGAAAAGCGGCGTCCAGGTCTCGGGCCAGCTGTGCATAATCGGCGTCGCCCGCACCGGGCAGCGCCCGTACGACCACCAGGCTACCGGGGGGCAGCTCGGACAGTCGTTCGCGTATGAGATGGCGCAGTCTCCGCTTGACCTTGTTGCGTACGACAGCACCCCCCACAGCTTTGCTCACGACGAAACCCGCACACGTCCGGGAAGCGCTCTCCCCAGGCGCGTGCGGGTCCGTTGCACCGCTGCGTAGATGGACGACGAGAAACGGGCGTCCGGCCCGGCGTCCTCTGCGTACCGCAGTCGCGAAGTCCTCGCGCCGCCTCAGCCGATGTTCGGTAGGCAGCACGTCATGACCTGTACGCGATCAGGCGGACAGGTTGGCGCGACCCTTGCTGCGACGGTTCGCCAGGATGGCGCGACCGGCACGGGTACGCATGCGCAGGCGGAAACCGTGGGTCTTCGCGCGACGACGGTTGTTCGGCTGGAAGGTGCGCTTGCTCACTCGGGGGCTCCAGAAATGATTCGTAGATGGCGGGACATCGCCTGGCTGTCACCGTGCGCCCACGAGTAGCTCGCGTTTACGCCCGAGTGCACCGCTTCACGATCACAGACCGTGATCTTTGCCCATCGGAGGCAGGCGGCAGCAGCCATCGACAACTCGACCTGGTTACGGTACGCGCGGCTACGCCATCCGGTCAAACCAGGCCCACGGGGACCCCCGCTGTGCACAGGCTGTGGACAACAACTTGAACCGCGCGGGTCGGCCTGACTACCGTGGCTGGACTCCGAATCTTTTTTCCTGTCTTCCTATCCCGTCCCGAGAAGCACACATTCGTGGGACCTGCGAGAGAGCGTGCCCTGTGGCTGACGTACCTGCCGATCTTGCCGCAGTGTGGCCACGCGTGCTGGAACACCTCCTCGCCGAGGGCCAGCAGGGCATCGAGCCCAAGGACAAACAGTGGATCGAGCGGTGCCAGCCGCTCGCCCTCGTGGCCGACACCGCGCTGCTCGCCGTCCCCAACGAATGGGGCAAGCGGGTCCTCGAAGGCAGACTGGCTCCGCTCATCAGCGACACTCTGAGCCGCGAGTGCGGCCGTCCCATCCGGATCGCGATCACGGTCGACGACTCCGCGGGCGAACCGCCCGCACCCCAGGCGCCTCCTGCCGGGCAGCAGGCGCCGCGCTATCAGGGCCCGCTGCACGACGAGCCGCGCCAGAGCGACCCGTACGACACCTATGGGCACCGGCCCCTGGACGACGACGGTCTGCCGGCCGTCCGTCCCGCCTACCCCGAGTACCAGCAGCGCCCGGAACCGGGCGCCTGGCCGCGCACCCAGGAGGATCTGTCCTGGCAGCAGCCGCGGCTCGGCGGCTTCCAGGAGCGCGACCCGTACGCCTCGCCGCGCCGGCCCCAGCACGACTACCGGTCGCCGCAGCCGCCCGAGCGCCAGCCGTACCAGTCGCGTCCGGAGCGACGCGACATGCCCGAGCCCCAGCCGCCGCACCGCGGCGGGCCCTCCGGCGCACCCGGCCCGCTGGGCGCCCAGCCCGCGCCGGCGCCCGGCCCGGGCGAACCGCACGCACGCCTCAACCCGAAGTACCTCTTCGACACATTCGTCATCGGTGCGTCGAACCGGTTCGCGCACGCGGCCGCCGTCGCCGTCGCCGAGGCCCCTGCCAAGGCGTACAACCCCCTGTTCATCTATGGGGAGTCGGGACTCGGCAAGACCCACCTGCTGCATGCCATCGGGCACTACGCGCGCAGCCTCTACCCCGGCACCCGGGTGCGGTACGTGAGCTCCGAGGAGTTCACCAACGAGTTCATCAACTCCATCCGCGACGGCAAGGGCGACGCGTTCCGCAAGCGCTACCGGGATGTGGACATCCTTCTCGTCGACGACATCCAGTTCCTGGCGAGCAAGGAGTCGACGCAGGAGGAGTTCTTCCACACCTTCAACACCCTCCACAACGCCAACAAGCAGATCGTGCTGTCCTCGGACCGGCCGCCCAAGCAGCTGATGACCCTCGAGGACCGGCTGCGCAACCGCTTCGAGTGGGGTCTGACCACCGATGTGCAGCCGCCGGAGCTGGAGACGCGTATCGCGATCCTGCGCAAGAAGGCCGTCCAGGAGCAGCTCAACGCCCCGCCGGAGGTGCTGGAGTTCATCGCCTCCCGGATCTCGCGCAACATCCGCGAACTGGAGGGCGCGCTGATCCGGGTGACGGCGTTCGCGTCGCTCAACCGGCAGCCCGTGGATCTCGGTCTCACCGAGATCGTTCTGAAGGATCTGATCCCCGGAGGCGAGGACTCCGCCCCGGAGATCACGGCCGGCGCCATCATGGCCGCCACCGCCGACTACTTCGGGCTCACGGTCGAGGATCTGTGCGGATCCTCACGCAGCCGGGTCCTGGTGACAGCACGCCAGATCGCGATGTACCTGTGCCGGGAGCTCACGGATCTGTCGCTGCCGAAGATCGGCGCACAGTTCGGCGGCCGTGACCACACGACCGTGATGCACGCGGACCGCAAGATCCGTGCGCTGATGGCAGAGCGCCGGTCCATCTACAACCAGGTCACCGAGCTCACCAACCGGATCAAGAACGGCTGACCGAGCCGTCGGCGCAGAGCCGAAGGTTCTTCGAGGGCGCCCCGGGACCACCCCGGGGCGCCCTTCGTCGTCCCGTGGGCCGACGGGTGCCGACCATCCCTGTTCGAATACGGAGTGGTCGGCCGCTGTTCTCCACAGATCTGGGGGCGACCTTCCTTCCACAGCCTGGGGACCGTGGAGTTGTCCATACGGCATCCACAGGCAGGCCGTCACGGTTCCCGTCACGCCAGGTCAGCCGCTTGTGGATTTGTGGCCAACCGGACTCCACAGACTGTGGACACAGAAACCTTCCACAGGCCTTGATCCACGTTGTCCACCGGTGGCCCACAGGCGAAGCCGTGTTGCCCACAGCTTCTCCACACCGCTGTCCACTGTTCGGCAACGGAACACCCCCACTCACCGGGTCGAGTGAAAGGCGTCACACCAAGGTGCCTGATTGCCCTGTGGGGAACGTGGGTAAAGCTGGGGACAGCACTGGGGAGAAGTCCCACAGGGCTGTGCACCGGATGTGCAGAACTTTCGCGTGTCCACAGATGCACTGGGTTGTCCACCGGTGCCACCCACAGGCGCAGTGGACAAAAAAGTGGACCTGACCTGCGCAAACGACGTTATCCACGGTTTCCACAGGCCCTACTACTACTCCCACTTAGAGTTACCGGGGAATTCGCTTCGAAGAGGGTCCTGTGCACAACTCGAGCCCGGAGCCTCACCCGCCTCTTGCCACGACTTGACCCCGACCCGCACCGAGTGTCGGTGCGGTGCGTCAGACTGGTCCCCGGCGACACAGCCGACGAAGAAGGCCAGCAAGGGCGAGCCAGCAACAGCAGGAGGCGGTTCCGGTGAAGATCCGGGTGGAGCGCGATGTACTCGCGGAGGCGGTGGCCTGGGTGGCCCGCAGCCTTCCGGCCCGTCCGCCGGCACCCGTACTCGCAGGCCTTCTTCTGAAGGCGGAGGACGGTGCCCTCAGCTTCTCGAGCTTCGACTACGAGGTCTCGGCGCGTGTCTCGGTCGAGGCGGAGGTGGACGAGGACGGCACCGTGCTGGTGTCGGGCCGTCTGCTCGCCGACATCTGCCGCGCTCTGCCCAACCGCCCGGTGGAGATCTCCACAGACGGTGTACGGGCGACCGTGGTCTGCGGCTCCTCGCGATTCACACTCCACACCCTGCCTGTGGAGGAGTACCCGGCGCTGCCGCAGATGCCGACCGCGACCGGTACCGTGCCCGGCGAGGTCTTCGCCTCGGCCGCCGCACAGGTCGCCATCGCCGCCGGCCGCGACGACACCCTCCCGGTGCTCACCGGTGTCCGGATCGAGATCGAGGGCGACACCGTCACCCTGGCCTCGACCGACCGCTACCGCTTCGCCGTCCGTGAGTTCCTGTGGAAGCCCGAGAGCCCGGACGTCTCGGCCGTCGCCCTGGTGCCCGCCAAGACGCTGCTGGACACCGCCAAGTCGCTGACCAGCGGTGACACGGTCACCCTGGCGCTGTCAGGCTCGGGTGCGGGTGAGGGCCTGATCGGTTTCGAGGGCGCGGGACGGAGGACCACCACCCGGCTGCTCGAGGGCGACCTGCCGAAGTACCGGACCCTGTTCCCCACCGAGTTCAACTCGGTCGCCGTGATCGAGACCGCGCCCTTCGTCGAGGCCGTCAAGCGTGTGGCCCTGGTCGCCGAGCGGAACACCCCGGTGCGACTCAGCTTCGAGCAGGGCGTGCTGATCCTGGAGGCCGGCTCCAGCGACGATGCACAGGCTGTGGAGCGTGTCGACGCCCAGCTGGACGGCGACGACATCTCGATCGCCTTCAACCCGACCTTCCTGCTGGACGGTCTGAGCGCCATCGACTCCCCGGTCGCCCAGCTCTCGTTCACCACGTCCACCAAGCCCGCGCTGCTGAGCGGCAAGCCGGCCGTGGACGCCGAGGCGGACGAGGCCTACAAGTACCTGATCATGCCGGTTCGTCTGAGCGGCTGACCCCACAGGTGTGCATCCGTGTCCGGGCGTAGGCTCGGACGCGGGTAGCAACTGCACACAACGATTGAGGAATCATCTGATGGAGCTCGGTCTCGTCGGTCTCGGCAAGATGGGCGGCAACATGCGTGAGCGCATCCGCCGCGCCGGTCACACGGTTGTCGGATACGACCGCAACCCCGACCTCGCTGACGTCGAGAGCCTTCAGGAGCTTGTCGGCCGGCTCAAGGGCCCGCGGGTTGTGTGGGTCATGGTTCCCGCCGGTGCCGCGACCCAGTCGACCATCGATGAGCTCGCAGACCTCCTCGAGCCCGGCGACGTCGTGGTGGACGGCGGCAACTCCCGCTGGACCGACGACGAGAAGCACGCGGTCGAGCTCGGCATCAAGGGCATCGGCTTCGTCGACTGCGGCGTATCGGGTGGTGTCTGGGGACTGGAGAACGGCTACGCGCTGATGTACGGCGGCGATGCCGAGAACGTCGCGAAGGTCCAGCCGATCTTCGACGCTCTCAAGCCCGAGGGCGAGTTCGGCTCGGTCCACGCGGGCAAGGTCGGCGCCGGCCACTTCGCGAAGATGGTCCACAACGGCATCGAGTACGCGATGATGCAGGCCTACGCCGAGGGCTGGGAGCTCCTGGAGAAGGTCTCCTCCGTCACCGACGTACGCGAGGTCTTCCGTTCCTGGCAGGAAGGCACCGTCATCCGCTCCTGGCTGCTCGACCTGGCGGTCAACGCGCTGGACGAGGACGAGCACCTGGAGAAGCTGCGCGGTTATGCACAGGACTCCGGTGAGGGCCGGTGGACTGTGGAAGCCGCCATCCACCACGCCGTGCCGCTGCCGGCGATCACCGCGTCGCTGTTCGCGCGCTTCGCGTCCCGCCAGGACGACTCCCCGCAGATGAAGATGGTCGCCGCGCTGCGCAACCAGTTCGGCGGCCACGCGGTCGAGTCCACGAAGTAATCCACAGGCTGTGCACCCCGGTGCACAGCAGCCGGGGGAAGGTCGGCGCACATCATGCACGTCACGCATCTGTCGCTGGCCGACTTCCGCTCGTACGCCCGGGTCGAGGTCCCTCTCGATCCGGGCGTCACCGCTTTCGTGGGGGCCAACGGCCAGGGCAAGACCAACTTGGTCGAAGCGGTCGGCTATCTGGCCACGCTGGCGAGCCACCGGGTGTCCTCCGATGCCCCGCTGGTTCGGATGGGAGCGGACCGGGCCGTGATCCGTGCCGCCGTCCGGCAGGGGGAGCGCTCGCAGCTGGTCGAGCTGGAGCTCAATCCCGGCAAGGCGAACCGGGCACGTATCAACAGGTCGTCGCAGGTCAGGCCGCGTGATGTGCTGGGGATCGTCCGTACTGTGCTGTTCGCCCCGGAGGATCTGGCGCTCGTCAAGGGCGACCCCGGGGAGCGACGGCGGTTCCTCGACGAGCTGGTCACCGCGCGCTCGCCCCGGATGGCGGGAGTGCGCTCCGACTACGAACGGGTGCTCAAGCAGCGCAACACACTGCTGAAGTCGGCGGCGATGGCTCGTCGGCACGGCGGGCGCGGGGCCGATCTGTCGACGCTCGACGTGTGGGACCAGCATCTGGCGCGGGCGGGTGCGGAAGTCCTGGCACAGCGGTCGGACCTGATCGCGGCGCTGCAGCCGCTCGCCGACAAGGCGTACGAGGCGCTTGCCCCCGGAGGCGGCCCGGTCGCCCTGGAGTACCGTTCCTCCTCCGCCGGGCAGGCGCCGGAACAGATGGCCGACGGGACGCGCGAGGAACTGTTCCAGCAGCTGATGGCGGCGCTCGCCGAGGTGCGCAAGCAGGAGATCGAGCGGGGCGTGACACTCGTCGGACCGCACCGCGACGAGCTGGTGCTCAAGCTGGGCCAGCTGCCGGCCAAGGGATATGCGAGCCACGGCGAGGCCTGGTCGTACGCGCTGGCACTGCGGCTCGCGTCGTACGACCTGCTGCGGGCCGAGGGCAACGAGCCGGTGCTCGTGCTCGACGACGTCTTCGCGGAACTGGATGCGCGCCGGCGCGAGCGGCTGGCGGAACTGGTGGCGCCGGGAGAGCAGGTCCTGGTGACGGCGGCGGTCGACGACGACGTGCCGGGTGTGCTGGCCGGCGCGCGGTATGCCGTGGCCGACGGGGCGGTGGAGCGCGTATGAGCGAGGACGAGACGCCCGTGGTGCCGGAGCCCGCGAAGGCCCCCGAGTCGTCGGGGGTGGACCTGGCCCGCGTGGCCCTGCGTGCGGCCAAGGAGCAGGCGAAGGCGCGCGGTGCCGCGGCGCAGCAGAAGAAGCAGGCCCGCCGCGGTGGCGGGCTGAGGTCCGGGGCGCGGGCGGACGGACGGGATCCGCTGCCGCTGGGTGCGGCCATCAACCGGCTGATCACCGAGCGGGGCTGGGAGACCCCGGCCGCGGTGGGCGGGGTCATGGGCAGGTGGCCCCAGATCGTCGGCGAGGACCTGGCGAACCACTGTGTGCCGCTGCGGTACGACGACGATCCTGACGAGCGTGTGCTGACCGTGCAGTGCGATTCGACGGCCTGGGCCACACAGCTGCGCCTGCTGGCGCCACGGCTGGTGGCGCGGCTCAACGAGGACCTGGGTCAGGGCACGGTCCGGCTGATCAAGGTGCTGGGCCCGGGCGGGCCCGCCCGCAGGTTCGGACCCCTGCGGGCGCCGGGGAGCACCGGTCCCGGGGACACCTACGGCTGAGTCCGGAGCCGAGCGCGCCGGACGCACCCGTTGCCTGCTCGAAGCCCTGCTCTGAGCGGGGCTTCGACCCCTGGTCAGACCCCTGCTCAGCCTCCTGTTCCCACCCGTGCTCGGGCCCGTGCGACAGGAGAAACCGGACGAGGCGCGTGAGGCGTCCCTCACGGTAGTGGATGGTTGACAGCCCGAAGCGCCTGGCGCCCGTGTGAGCCTCTTGGAGCCCCTGCCCGAATATGGGGAGTCGGACGGACAGGGTTCAGGGCGGCACATGCGGACTCAGCCACCGGCAAACCCCCATGAGTGTCGGTGGTACCGGTAGACTGGTGGACAATCCCGCTTCTGTAGCGGGACGTCGATTAATGCCGAACGACGCAGCCGCTCCCGCTCACGCGGAGAACGGCTTGTGCTGTGCCAGAAAGGGCGCTTCGTGGCCGATTCCGGCAACCCCAACGAGAACATTCCTTCCACTGCTGCCGACGGGACCGGCGAGGCGAGCTCGTCGTACGACGCCAGCGCGATCACCGTCCTCGAGGGTCTGGACGCGGTCCGCAAGCGGCCTGGCATGTACATCGGCTCGACCGGTGAGCGCGGCCTGCACCACCTCGTGCAAGAGGTCGTCGACAACTCCGTCGACGAGGCGATGGCCGGTCACGCGGACAGAATCGACGTCACGATCCTCGCCGACGGCGGCGTACGGGTGATCGACAACGGACGCGGTATCCCGGTCGACATGCACCCGGTGGAGAAGAAGCCGGCCGTCGAGGTCGTCCTCACCGTGCTGCACGCAGGCGGCAAGTTCGGCGGCGGCGGCTACGCCGTCTCCGGCGGTCTGCACGGTGTCGGTGTGTCCGTCGTGAACGCCCTGTCGACCAAGATCGCGGTCGACATCAAGCGGGACGGCTTCCGCTGGACGCAGGAGTACAAGCAGGGTGTGCCCACCGGGCCGCTGGAGAAGCACGAGGCGGTCGAGGACTCCGGCACGTCGGTCACCTTCTGGGCCGACCCGGACATCTTCGAGACCACCGAGTACTCCTTCGAGACACTCTCGCGCCGCTTCCAGGAGATGGCCTTCCTCAACAAGGGCCTCACCCTGACGCTGACGGACGAGCGCGAGTCGGCGAAGGCGACGGTCGGTGCCGACGACCCTGACGCCGAGGCGGCCGAGGAGCCGCCGGCGAGGACGGTCACATACCACTACGAAGGCGGCATCGTCGACTTCGTGACGTACCTGAACTCCCGCAAGGGCGAGCTGATCCACCCCACCGTCATCGACATCAACGCCGAGGACAAGGAGAGGCTCCTCTCCCTCGAGGTCGCGATGCAGTGGAACTCGCAGTACAGCGAGGGTGTCTACTCGTTCGCCAACACGATCCACACGCACGAGGGCGGAACGCACGAAGAGGGCTTCCGCTCCGCACTGACGGGTCTCGTCAACCGGTACGCGCGCGACAAGAAGCTGCTGCGCGAGAAGGACGACAACCTCACGGGTGAGGACATCCGCGAGGGTCTGACCGCGATCATCTCGATCAAGCTCGGCGAGCCCCAGTTCGAGGGCCAGACCAAGACGAAGCTGGGCAACACGGAGGCGAAGACCTTCGTCCAGAAGGTCGTCAACGAACACCTCACCGACTGGTTCGACCGCAACCCCAACGAAGCCGTGGACATCATCCGCAAGGCCATCCAGGCCGCCACGGCCCGCGTCGCCGCGCGCAAGGCCCGCGACCTGACGCGCCGCAAGGGTCTGCTGGAGAGCGCCTCGCTGCCCGGCAAGCTGTCCGACTGCCAGTCGAACGACCCCATCAAGTGCGAGATCTTCATCGTCGAGGGTGACTCCGCCGGCGGCTCGGCCAAGTCCGGTCGCAACCCGATGTACCAGGCGATCCTGCCCATCCGAGGCAAGATCCTGAACGTCGAGAAGGCGCGGATCGACAAGATCCTGCAGAACACCGAGGTCCAGGCGCTGATCTCGGCCTTCGGCACGGGAGTCCACGAGGACTTCGACATCGAGAAGCTCCGGTATCACAAGATCATCTTGATGGCGGACGCCGACGTCGACGGCCAGCACATCAACACCCTGCTGCTGACCTTCCTGTTCCGCTTCATGCGGCCGCTGGTCGAGGCCGGGCACGTGTTCCTGTCCCGCCCGCCTCTCTACAAGATCAAGTGGGGCCGTGACGACTTCGAGTACGCGTACTCGGACCGTGAGCGCGACGCGCTCGTGGCGCTCGGCAAGCAGCAGGGCAAGCGGATCAAGGAGGACTCGATCCAGCGCTTCAAGGGTCTCGGCGAGATGAACGCCGAGGAACTGCGCATCACCACCATGGACATCGAGCACCGCGTTCTCGGCCAGGTCACCCTGGACGACGCCGCGCAGGCCGACGACCTGTTCTCGGTGCTGATGGGCGAGGACGTAGAGGCACGGCGCTCATTCATCCAGCGCAATGCCAAGGACGTCCGCTTCCTCGACATCTGAGTCGGTCTCAGCTGACCGCACGAAAGGACTGAAGACCAGCAATGGCCGACGAGAACACTCCTGTGACCACAGAAACCGAAGACGAAGGGCCGCAGCTGCGGATCGAGCCGGTCGGGCTCGAGACCGAGATGCAGCGCTCGTACCTCGACTACGCGATGTCCGTCATCGTCTCGCGCGCGCTGCCGGATGTGCGGGACGGCCTCAAGCCCGTGCACCGCCGCGTGCTGTACGCGATGTACGACGGCGGCTACCGGCCCGAGAAGGGCTTCTACAAGTGCGCCCGCGTCGTCGGCGACGTCATGGGTACGTACCACCCGCACGGCGACTCCTCGATCTACGACGCCCTGGTCCGGCTGGCCCAGCCGTGGTCGATGCGCATGCCGCTGGTGGACTCCAACGGCAACTTCGGCTCCCCGGGCAACGACCCGGCCGCCGCCATGCGGTACACCGAGTGCAAGCTGATGCCGCAGTCGATGGAGATGCTCCGGGACATCGACGAGGAGACCGTCGACTTCCAGGACAACTACGACGGCCGTAATCAAGAGCCGACGGTCCTGCCGGCGCGCTTCCCGAACCTCCTGGTCAACGGCTCGGCCGGTATCGCGGTCGGTATGGCGACCAACATCCCGCCGCACAATCTGCGCGAGGTCGCCGCCGGCGCGCAGTGGGCGCTGGAGCACCCGGACGCTTCGCACGAGGAGCTGCTCGACGCGCTCATCGAGCGGATCAAGGGCCCGGACTTCCCGTCCGGCGCTCTGGTCGTGGGCCGCAAGGGCATCGAGGAGGCGTACCGCACCGGTCGCGGCTCCATCACGATGCGTGCGGTCGTCGAGGTCGAGGAGATCCAGAACCGTCAGTGCCTGGTGGTCACGGAGCTTCCGTACCAGGTGAACCCGGACAACCTCGCGCAGAAGATCGCCGACCTCGTCAAGGACGGCAAGATCGGCGGCATCGCCGACGTCCGCGACGAGACGTCCTCGCGCACCGGTCAGCGGCTCGTCATCGTGCTCAAGCGCGATGCCGTCGCCAAGGTCGTCCTCAACAACCTCTACAAGCACACCGACCTGCAGACGAACTTCGGCGCCAACATGCTGGCCCTGGTCGACGGTGTGCCGCGCACGCTCTCGCTGGACGCGTTCATCCGCCACTGGGTGACGCACCAGATCGAGGTCATCGTCAGGCGGACGAAGTTCCGGCTGCGCAAGGCCGAGGAGCGGGCGCACATCCTGCGCGGTCTGCTCAAGGCACTGGACGCGATCGACGAGGTCATCGCGCTGATCCGGCGCAGTGACACGGTCGAGGTCGCGCGTGCGGGCCTGATGGACCTGCTGCAGATCGACGAGATCCAGGCCAACGCCATTCTCGAGATGCAGCTGCGCCGACTGGCCGCCCTGGAGCGCCAGAAGATCGTGCAGGAGCACGACGAGCTGCAGGCGAAGATCAACGAGTACAACGCGATCCTTGCCTCGCCCGAGAAGCAGCGCGGCATCGTCAGCGAGGAACTGGCCGTCATCGTTGAGAAGTTCGGCGACGACCGGCGCTCCAAGCTGGTGCCCTTCGACGGTGACATGTCCATCGAGGACCTCATCGCCGAGGAGGACATCGTCGTCACGATCACGCGTGGCGGCTATGTGAAGCGCACCAAGACCGACGACTACCGCTCACAGAAGCGTGGCGGCAAGGGCGTGCGGGGCACGAAGCTGAAGGAGGACGACATCGTCGACCACTTCTTCGTCTCCACCACGCACCACTGGCTGCTGTTCTTCACCAACAAGGGCAGGGTCTACCGGGCCAAGGCCTACGAGCTGCCGGACGCCGGACGCGATGCGCGCGGCCAGCACGTCGCCAACCTGCTCGCCTTCCAGCCGGACGAGCAGATCGCCGAGATCCTCGCGATCCGTGACTACGAGGCGGCGCCGTATCTGGTGCTGGCGACCAAGGCGGGCCTGGTCAAGAAGACCCCGCTGAAGGACTATGACTCGCCTCGCTCGGGCGGTGTCATCGCGATCAACCTCCGTGAGACGGAGGGCGACGGCGGTGCGCCCGACGAGCTGATCGGTGCGGAGCTGGTCTCCGCCGAGGACGATCTGCTGTTGATCAGCAGGAAGGCGCAGTCGATCCGGTTCACTGCAACGGACGATGCGCTGCGCCCGATGGGCCGTGCGACGTCCGGTGTGAAGGGGATGAGTTTCCGTGAGGGGGACGAACTCCTCTCGATGAATGTCGTCCGGCCAGGTACGTTCGTGTTCACTGCCACCGATGGTGGGTACGCGAAGCGGACCCCCGTCGACGAGTACCGCGTCCAGGGCCGCGGCGGCCTCGGTATCAAGGCCGCCAAGATCGTGGAGGACCGCGGATCGCTCGTGGGTGCGCTGGTGGTCGAGGGGACCGACGAGATCCTCGCCATCACGCTCGGTGGCGGCGTGATTCGTACGCGAGTCAATGAAGTCAGGGAGACGGGCCGTGACACCATGGGCGTCCAACTGATCAACCTGGGCAAGCGGGATGCCGTTGTCGGCATCGCTCGTAACGCCGAGGCAGGCCGCGAGGCCGAAGAGGTCGAAGGGACCGATGAGGCCGGCGGTGAGGCGGCCGAGGCGGCAGTCGAGGGCACCGAGTCCTCGGCCGGGGAGCACGAGGAGTAAAGCGTGAGTGGAGCCACGGGCGCCGGATCGGCCGCTTCGGGAGCTGACGGTGCCCGTGGCCCTGCCGCGGAGTCCCAGGGTGGGGGCACCTCCACCGAAGGTAGGGGGATTACGGTGACGGACACCCGGGGGCATCAGCCCCCGCACGAGATGTACGCCGGCGGCCAGCAGCCCGCTGCGCAGCAGGCGGCGCAGCCCTACCATCCGCCGCAGGCCTACCCCACGCCGCAAGGCGGGGGCGGCACGCAGGGCGGGCAGCAGCGCACCGGTCAGCAGGCGGGCGCCGCCGTGCGCCGGCCGCGCACCGGGGCCCGTACCACTCCGCGTACGCGCAAGGCCCGGCTGCGGGTGGCCAAGGCCGACCCGTGGTCGGTGATGAAGGTCAGCTTCCTGCTGTCGATCGCGCTGGGCATCTGCACGGTGGTCGCGTCCGCGGTGCTGTGGATGGTCATGGACGCGATGGGTGTCTTCTCGACCGTCGGCGGCACGATCAGCGAGGCCACCGGCTCCAATGAGAGCAACGGCTTCGACCTTCAGTCGTTCCTGTCGCTGCCGCGGGTGCTCATGTTCACGTCGGTCATCGCGGTGATCGATGTGGTGCTGGCGACGGCCCTCGCCACGCTCGGGGCCTTCATCTACAACCTCTCCGCCGGTTTCGTGGGCGGTGTGGAGCTCACGCTCGCCGAGGACGAGTAGCCCTGGTCGGAGGTCTGCGGATACCGATTTTGGCCATGCCCGCCGTGTGCGCTAATCTTCAGAGGTCAGCGCGCAGCGCGGCGGGGCTATAGCTCAGTTGGTTAGAGCGCATCCCTGATAAGGATGAGGCCACAGGTTCAAATCCTGTTAGCCCCACAGTGTCGATCGGCCCGGACGGAATGTTTCCGTCCGGGCCGATCTCATTGTGCCGGGCCCGAGTTGGGGGAGCGCGGACCGGAGGTAGGTCACCGAACGGTATCGATCGGTGTGTATAGTCGGGCGCCAGAAGTCCTCATACGTCAAGGAAAGACGAGGTCGCGCGGTGAAGAAGCTTCTCCTGGTCGCACTGGCCGCCATCGGCGGGCTCCTCGTGTACCGCCAGATCCAGGCGGATCGCGCCGAGCAGGATCTGTGGACGGAGGCGACCGACTCCGTGCCCGCAGGTTCGGGTGTGTGAGACGCAGACTTTGGATCATGGAGCCCCGGCCGCGTGAGCGGCCGGGGCTTCGTGCTGTCCGGGTGCGGTTGTCCTGCCCGGTGCGGCACGGCCGCCGCTGTAGCGGGACCGTGACAGTGATCTCCTTGTATTCACTCCAGCAAATCGATAGCTTGCAAGAGCAAACTTTGGGGTGACGGGGAGGGGACACGGTGAAAGCACGACTGCGCCGCCGTGCGACGGTGGCAACGATCGGCGCGGCACTGCTCGCCCTCGCGGCCGGGCCGGTGCCCGCCGCGGGCGCGGCGGAGCAGGCCGGCAAGGGAGCATGGGCACCGCGGGGGGACGGCCGCAGCGGCCTGGTGATGGTGCTCGACTCGTCGGGCTCCATGGCCGATGACGACGGCACGGGAAGCACCCGGATGGAGTCCGCCCGCAAGGCGGTGGGAACGGTCGTCGACGCGCTTCCCGACGGTTATCCGACGGGCCTGCGCGTCTACGGCGCCGACCAGCCGAAGGGCTGCACCGACACCCGGCCGGCGCTGCCGGTGCAGCCGCTGGACCGGGAGGCCATGAAGCGGGCGGTCGGAGCCGTACAGCCCAAGGGGGACACTCCCATCGGCCTGTCGTTGCAGAAGGCCGCTCAGGACCTGCCGAAGGCCGCCGACGGGGCGATCGGCACGCGCACGATCCTGCTGATCTCCGACGGCGAGGACACCTGCGGCACCCCGCAGCCCTGCGAGGTCGCCGAGCAGCTCGGCAAGGACGGCGTCGGGCTGCGCATCGACACGGTCGGCTTCCAGGTGCGCGGCTCGGCGCGGCAGCAGCTGGAGTGCATCGCGAGGGCCGGCAACGGCCGTTACTACGACGCTCCGGACGCCGAAGCGCTCGCCCGGCAGCTGCAGCGCTCGGCGCAGCTGTCCGCGGACGGTTACCGCTTCCGTGGCAGGCCGGTCGAGGGCGGGCAGACGCAGGACGCGGCCCCCGTGCTCACCCCGGGGCAGTACCTGGACACCATCGGCCCCGGCGAGAAGCGGTACTACGCCGCCGATCTGGACGCCGCGTCGACGGCCGACTTCTCGGCGACGGCCGTGCCGCAGCCGGGTGCGGCGGTGGACACTCTCGACGGCCTGCGCACGGTGATCCAGTACGGGTCCGGCGGTTCCTGCGGGACGAGCACCGAGCGCTTCTTCCAGAAGGAAGGGGCAACGCCCCTGACCTCTGCGGTCGCCCGGATTCCCAGCCCCGAGGGCGGCCGCAGGTGTGACGAGGCGGGCCGGTACTGGCTGGTCGTCGAGCGTGAGTCCAAGCCGGGCTCGGACGCCGCGCGCTGGCCGCTGGAGCTGACATACGGCGTGGAGAAGCCGCTGGCCGAGGGGGTCACGCCGGCACAGTCACAGCCCGAGTACGGCCAGGGCGACAAGGGCGCCGTACTGCCGACCGGCGATCCGCGTGACGTGACGGGCGGCACGGGCTTCAACGATGCCAAGGAGATCGGGCAGGGGGTGTGGCGGGACAGGCTTCTGCCGTCGCAGACACTCTGGTACAAGGTTCCGGTCGGCTGGGGACAGCAGCTGCGGTACGACGTCGAGTTCTCCAACGAGCCGACCGTGGACGGCGCCTCCTCGGTGTGGTCGTACGGAGCCACCCAGGTCTTCACGCCCGCGCGTGGGCCGGTCGGCGGCGGCACCGGGGAGTTCAACCCGCAGACCATCTACAACGGGCGCCCCATGGCGCTGGAGATGGGCACCGTGCCCGTCGCCTGGACCAACCGCCACGAGTCCCACCCGAACGTCGTCCCGGTACACACCAAGGGTGGCTTCTACATCGCCGTCACGCTGGGCGCGAAGGCCGCGGAGATCGCCGAGAATCCGGAGATCGGCGTGGTGCTGCGGGTGGCCGTGCTGGGTGACGCCCTGGCAGGTCCCCAGCATGACGCTCCGGTGCTCGCGGACGGGGACAAGGGCGAGGACAAGGGCGCGGCGAACGCGGCCGACAAGAAGGGCGATTCGCCCACGGGCGCAGACAGCGATGCGGCCGAAGGGGCAGGATGGTCCGGCATGATGATCGCCGCCGCCGTGGGCGGCGGAGCCGTCCTCATCGCCGGCGCGGTCTTCGTACTGGCGAGGCGCAGGACGGCAGCGGCCACAGGGCCGTCCGGCTATCCGACGGATACGGATACATGGGACTCGAGGAGGGGCGCGTGAAGAGGCAGCGCGGCTGGTGCCGGGTGACGCTGGCCGGACTGGCGACGGTGTGTGCGGTGGCGGCGCTGCCCGGGCACGCGTGGGCAGCGGGCGAGCCCAACCCGTACGTCTTCGACAGCGAGGCGAAGAGTGTGCGGGGCACGGCCGTCAACAGCGACGGACCGCAGCTGACGGTCGGCTCGACCTACAAGGACACGATCAAGCCGGGCGAGAAGCGCTACTACCGGCTCGACCTCGACGCCAAGTCGAACGCCTACGTCTCCGCGGTGGCCGTACCCAAGCTGGCCACCAAGTTCGCCTACGCGGACAAGCTCGCCGTCAGCATCGAGGACCGCTCGGGGTCCCAGTGCAGTGAAGGTGCGGCCATGTTCGGCACCGCGACCTACGCGCGGCCGGTCGCCGACTACGCGAGCCGGAGGATCGACAAGGAGAAGAGCAACTGCCAGGAGGCGGGGACCTATTACGTGCTCCTGGAGCGGACCAGTGACGCCACCTCCACACCCGAGCCGTGGGACGTGGAGATCCGTTTCACCTCCGAGCCGGAGGTGAAGGAGGACAAGGCCACGCAGGCGCCCGAGAACTGGCCGTCCGCATCGCCGGCGGCACCCGCGGGCGGCCCGCAGAAGCGGGCGGGCGGCACGAGCTTCCATGACGCCACAAGCCTCAAGGAGGGCGAGTGGCAGGACGAGATCACGCCCGGCCGGACGCGGTTCTACCGGGTGCCGGTCGACTGGGGGCAGCAACTGTTCGCCAGCGCCGACCTGGGCACCAGCTCAGGGGGTGACGGGACCGGAAGCGTCGGCAACGCGCTCGCGCTGTCCTTGCACAATCCGGCGCGCGGGTTCGTCGACAACCAGGCGAGCGTCTTCTACGACGGCAAGCAGAAGTCGATCGCACTCGATCCGCTGCCGCCGGTGGCCTACGAGAACCGCTACGCCTCCGCCGACACCACCAACGCCATGCGGTTCGCCGGCTGGTACTACCTCTCGGTGACGCTCAACCCCGAGGTCGCCGAGGCCTTCGGCAAGAAGCCGATCCCGTTGACGCTGCGTGTCAACGTCGAGGGCGAGGCGAAGCCAGGGCCCCAGTACGCGGGCCCCGCCGGGGACTTCCAGGTCACCGATGACGACCAGGAGGCGGCCGACAGCGGCAGGAGCGCGCCGGAGGCGGCCAGGAGCGACACGATGAAGCTGGTCGCCGCGGCGGGGATCGGCGCGGGGGTCGTGCTGGTGCTCGGGCTCGGGGCCTGGGTGCTGCTCGCCAGGCGCCGCACGCCCCAGTTCGTTGAACCGGCGCCGTTCCCGGGGCAGGGACAGGGGCCTGGCCATGTGCAGGACCGGGGACCGGGGTACGGACAGGGCGCGGCGCAGCCGGGCTATGGATACCCGCCGGCGCAGGGCCAGGGGCACGGGCAGGGATACGGACAGGGTGCCGGCCAGGGCTACGGGTCCGGACCGTACGGGCCGCCCGGCCAGTAGCCGAGCCGTAGGGGCGCGGTCCGTGGCCGGACCGTACGGGGGCGCGGCCCGAAGCCGGGCCCGCCCCGAACCTCAGCGGTGCCGGATCAGGTCTGGGTCAGCGCCCAGATGCCCACCGCGAAGCACACCAGCGCGACAAGCAGGACCGGGACCGCAACCTTCGGGGGCGGTCCCGGCCGCTTTTGCGCGGCGGTGGGTGGAACCTGCAGGCCCTGAGCGGTGTAAGCACGAGTGAAAGGCGGTTCGTGCGGTCCCTGGGCGCTCTGCACATAGGCGGGCTGTCCGGGCACCGGTGCTTGATGGGGGGAAGCCGGATGCGCGGGTACAGGAGCAGGGGCGGGGGTCGGAGTCGGAGTCGGTGTGGGCTCCGTGGAGAGCGGGATGGGGGGAGGAGTGGACGGCTGCGCGGCGTAGGGCTGCTGTACCGCCTGGTGGGGGTGGTGTGCGGCCGCGTGCTGCGGTGGCGGCAGATGGAAGCTGCCGGTCTCCGACGGCGGCAGTACGGGCGCGGGGGGCGCGGACCGCTCGGGGGCGGCCGACGGGACCTCGGGGCCGCCCGGGCCGAAGCCATCGGGCAGCGGGCCGAGTTGGTCGAAGATCTCCACCGGCTCGTCGTCGAGGGTGGGGTCGGGGAGCATCTCGACCGCGGCCGTCAGCGCCTTGCGCGCCCCTGTGGCCGTCTTGAACCGCGCCTGCGGGTCGGGCTGCAGCAGGCCCGCCAGGACCTGCCACAGCGGTTCCGGTACGCCCTGAGGAGCACCGGGTGTGCCGGAGGCGGCGAAGTGCTCGATCAGGGCCTGAGAGTCCGGCTTCTTGCCCTCGAGCAGATACAGCGCGACCAGGCCGACCGCGAACAGGTCCGCGGTGAAGTCCGGCTCCGCGCCCAGCATCTGCTCGGGCGCGAAGTAACCGGGCGTCCCCACCACATAGTTGGTCTCGGTCAGGCGCGGCTCACCCTTACGCATGGAGATGCCGAAGTCGGACAGCCGCAGATGCGGCCGGCCCGTTCCGGTGGCCTCCATCAGGATGTTGGCCGGCTTGATGTCGCGGTGCACGACCCCCTCCGCGTGCACCGCGGCAAGTCCGGACAGCAGCTGGTCGAGCAGGGTGCAGACGAAGCGGGGAGGCAGCGGACCGTAGTCGCCGATGACATGCGCCAGCGACCCGCCGCTCACCACATCCATGGTGAACAGCACTTTGTCGTCGTCCGCGGCCCAGCTGGCCGGGGCCAGGACATGGGGGTGGTCGATGCGCAGTGCCTGCTCACGGACGAAGCGCAGCAAGGTGTGCGCGTCGCTCTGCTGCAGGACCTTCGCCGCCACATAGCGACGGCGGCGGTGGTCCCAGGCGCGCCAGACCGCGCCCACGCCACCACGCCCGATCGGGTCGATCAGTTCGTACCGACCAGCGAAGACCTCACCCATTGTGCTGCGCCAGCTCCCGGTTCCTCGTCGAGGCGTCTGCCTCGGTCAGCTCTGGTGCGACTCGTAGTGGGCGACCGCGTCGGACGTGCGCCCGGCACCGTACACCCGGAGGAACTCTGCCAGTTCCGGGTGGCTCGGGGCGAGGGAGTCCGCCGCATCGATGATGTCCCCGGCAGCGGAGACCGAGCGCAGCAGCGACTGGATCTCACGCACCACGCGGCGCACCGTCGGGGCACCCGAGCTGCTGGTCGACTGGCTGGTGCCGGTGAGGACGGAGCCGCCCTGCGACTTCTTGATCTCGTCCATCCGGTCCGTGGCCTCGACGGCACTGACACTGCCGTCGGCGACCTGGCTCGCCAGTTCCTGCAGCGCCTGGACCCGCTGGACCACCGCGGGATTGCCGATCTTGGCGCGCTGGCCGCTCATCAGCTGGGAGAGCATCGGGGCGGAGAGACCGAGTACGGCGGCGAGTCGGGCCTGGTTCAGCCCCAGGTCGTCGATGAGCCGTCGGAAGAGGGCTCCGAGGGGCTCCCCGTACCAGCTGCGCTGCAGTTCTCTGGCTCTTGCGGTCGTTTCCTGCTGCGCTGCATCCATTGCGTCTCCCCATCGCTTCCCCAAGCGGCTTCGCTGTCGCGAACCTTGTCGTGCATCTTACGGAGCGTGGTCGCCGACCGGGAGTCCCAACTGGAGTCCCAATCCTTTTGCAGGATTACGGGGGTGACCCGGTACTCTTGTGCGCGGTGGTGACCGAGGCACGCTCCGCTCGGTCGCACGCACCCGTCCAGGGGCCTTAGCTCAGTTGGTAGAGCGCTGTCTTTGCATGGCAGATGTCAGGGGTTCGACTCCCCTAGGCTCCACAGCACCAAGGGCGCTCCGATCTGCGAGAAGCAGATCGGAGCGCCCTTTTCGTCTCTCCCGGCCTCTTCCCCGGCCCTCCTTGTACAGCCTCCAGGGCTCTGTCGCGCTCTGGATTGGACCGTCCGAGTGGTGTTGATCAGAAGAACTGTTCAGCGACGGCGTCGCTCCCCCACATCTCGAGATGCGTACACATCATGAGGAAGGTATGTAAAGCGCTCAACCCGAAAGTGAGGGGTTATGGCCGCCTTCAAGGTCAGGAATCTGTGGACCGCGTTCATCACCGCGTTCTTCGCTCTGCTTGCCTCGGTGGGGCTCACCACTGCCGCGACCGCCGCGACCGCCACGGCGCAGCCCGCGGACCGGACGCCCGACGAGCCGGTCAAGGCCCGTCCGCAGGCCGTCCGGGGAACCGTGCCGGCGCAGCGCAGGCGTCCGAGTACACGCTGGGTGCCGTCACCGCGCGAACGGTCACTGCCGCCGACCATCAAGCAGCGCATCGGTGCCGAGGCCCACGGAGCCTCACCCGCCAGCCGGCAGCTGCCCGTGATCGAGGCCGACGCCATGGACAGTTTCGAACCTGCCGAAGCTGCCCCCGCCGCTGCACCCGCCACCGCTCCTGCCGCCGCCTCGGCGCCTGCCGCCCCGACCGCGCCCGCCGCACAGCCCGCCCGCCGTGTGGCCGCAGGGTCTACCGCCTCCGCAGGGCGTACCGCCTCCGCAGCCCGCGCCTCGTACACCATCGCGGCGTGAAGCGCCGGGAGCAGGCTTTCACCACTCCCGGCGCCCCGCCCACGAGCACAGCACACGGTCAGCGACGGTCGTCGCGGTCCCCAGCCTCTGCCTCGTCCTGCTTCGCCTGCACCTCGGGGTCAAGTCCCGCCTTCGGACTGCCGTCGACGGACGACAGCGCGGACACCTCGGTCGCGGCGGGCGGCTCGACCAGCCAGTCGGGGTTGGCCTGCTTGTCCCACCACTTCCAGGCGGCGAATGCCGCGCCGGCCAGTACGCCGAAGAGCACAAGGCCCTTGGCGACACGTCCGGCGGTAGAGCGCCGCTCGTGCTTCTTGACCAGCTTCTGAACCTTCTTGGCCGTCACCTGTCCGCGCAGTACGGCCAGCGCGGCCCCTGAACGGGCCGCAGCCTCGACGCCCACGGGCTTGGCGACGGCCACCGCGTGCTCGACACGCGGAACGGTGTAGTCGCTCGCCTGA
Organism: Streptomyces sp. NPDC006208; assembly: GCF_040613775.1. NCBI lineage: Bacteria > Bacillati > Actinomycetota > Actinomycetes > Kitasatosporales > Streptomycetaceae > Streptomyces > Streptomyces sp. NPDC006208. The sequence goes on from NZ_JBEXSW010000007.1 coordinate 27,118, forward strand.
CGGGCGGCCTTCCGGGCCTGTACCGCAGCCCGGTGTGCAGTCTGGTCGACCTTCGGCGGTACATGCGGCGCAACACGTGCGGCGTACTGAACACGGGCCTGCTGAGCGGCCTGGGAAACCTTTGGTGCGAGGCGTACGCGTGCCTCGTGCGCATAAAGCGTGGCCTGGTCCTTGGCCGTGCCGGCGTAAGGCGCCACCACTTCCGCGGCGTGCAGCACGCTCTCCCTCGCCGTATCGGTCGCGGCGCGCACGCTGTCCATGCGGGTCACGGGATCCTCCTCTTCGGTGGCGTTCTGGGGGCCTGGGGTCATCCCCAGTTGGGCACAGTTTTCGCCTTTCCGCCCGATTGAAAATCATGCCCGTTGAGGGCCGCCTCGGCATGTGGGGCGGGCATCCGGGTCATGTCGGGACCTTGCGGACGACGATGCCACGATTCGGCGCGGGGCGCGCCGGTGCGTCGGCGACTCGGCGCCTTTTCTGTGTAACCAGTCCTTCCGTGCAAGGATCGTGAGTCGTCACAGAAGACTTACGGAAGGCAGATCGTGGCCGAGCAGCTTTACGCCACCCTGAAGACCAACCAAGGCGACATCGAGATCCGGCTTCTGCCGAACCACGCGCCCAAGACGGTCAAGAATTTCGTGGAGCTCGCCAAGGGCGAGCGGGAATGGGTCCACCCGGCAACCGGCAAGCGGTCCACGGACAAGCTGTACGACGGCACGGTCTTCCACCGCGTGATCAGCGGCTTCATGCTCCAGGGCGGTGACCCGCTGGGCAACGGCACCGGCGGCCCGGGCTACGAGTTCGCGGACGAGTTCCATCCGGACCTGGCGTTCGACAGGCCGTACCTGCTGGCCATGGCCAACGCCGGCCCGGGCACCAACGGCTCGCAGTTCTTCATCACCGTGGCGCCCACCGCCTGGCTGACGCGCAAGCACACCATCTTCGGCGAGGTCTCCACCGACGCCGGCAAGAAGGTCGTGGACGCGATCGCCGGCACCCGGACCAACCCGCGCACCGACCGCCCGGTCGACGACGTCGTGATCGAGTCCGTCGTCGTCGAGACCCGCGAGGGCTGATCGGCAACGGATTACCTCAAGGGAACCTTTTCGCCCCGTCCGTCCGTAAGGATGGACGGGGCGAGGTTGTGAGCGCGCACCGGCCCGGAAGATCGAGGGGAGACCTCATGGAGCAGGCGTCGGACCGTCCGCAGGAGCCGCAGGACGCCCATGGTCTGCCCGGCTGCTACCGGCACCCCGGCAAGGAGACCGGCATCCGCTGCACCCGCTGCGAGCGGCCCATCTGCACGGACTGCATGGTCAGTGCGTCGGTCGGCTTCCAGTGCCCGGACTGTGTGCGGACGGGATCGGGTACGGGTCACGCGCCGGGTGCCAACCGGCCGCGGACGCTCGCGGGGGGCGTGGTGAGCGCCGACCCGCTGTTCGTCACCAAGATCCTCCTCGCTCTCAACGCCGTGGTGTTCATCCTGGTGCTCGCGCTCGGCCAGCGGTTCGTGGCCGAGACGGAGCTGATCGGATACGCCTTCAACCCGCAGCTCGGCGAGATCGTCGGAGTGGCGGACGGCGAGTGGTACCGCCTGATCACGGCGACGTTCCTGCATGAAGAGGTCCCGCACATCGGGTTCAATCTGCTCGGTCTGTGGTTCCTGGGCAGGCTGGTGGAGCCGGAGCTCGGCCGTGTGCGCTATCTCGCGGTCTACCTGCTGTCCGGTCTCGGTGGCAGTGTCCTCGCCTATCTGCTGGCAGACGAGAACCAGCCGTCGCTCGGCGCCTCGGGCGCCGTCTTCGGCCTGATGGGTGCGGTTCTGGTGATCGCACGGCGGACGAGAATGGATGTGCGGCCGATCGTCCTGATTCTGGCGATCAATCTGATCTTCAGTTTCACCCGGGAGAACATCTCCTGGGAGGGCCACATCGGCGGACTGGTCATCGGGGCTCTGGTCACCCTGGGTCTGGTCCATGCGCCGCGCGCGCACCGGAATCTGGTGCAGGGAGCCGTCTGCGCAGGAGCCCTGCTGGTTCTCCTGGTGGCCGTGATCGCCAGATCCGTCGCGCTCGCCTGAGCGTGAGCCTTTCCCCAAAGTTGTCCACAGTGTGTGCCGGATCTTGTGCAAGCTGTGGGGAACAAGCGTGCCCCTCGTCGCTGAGCTGGGGTTTCCCAGTTCGGACAAGGGGCGGGACGCTTCACGCGCATGGCCGATGCGGTCACACCGGCGTCAACGTCGGGAGAGTTATCCACAGATCGTCAGACCTTTTCCCCCGCTGTGGACAACGGTGTGGATAACTCAGGGCAGGGCTTGACGTGCTACAGAGCGGCTACTTCCACTGGGTGGAGACGCCGAAGCCGGCCGCGATGAAGCCGAAGCCGGCCACGATGTTCCAGTTGCCGAAGCTCTTGATCGGCAGGCTGCCCTCGGTCACGTAGAACAGAACGATCCAGGCGAGCCCGATCAGGAACAGTGCGAGCATCACTGGGGCGACCCAGCTGCGATTCGTCAGCTTTATGTTCGCCGCCTGCTTTGCCGGAGGCGGCGTGAAGTCGGCCTTCTTGCGGATACGTGACTTCGGCACGAGGGACTCTCCTGTCGATGCGCTGCGTGACCGCGCAGGGAACTGTGGCTGGCGCCGGGGCGGGAGCGAGGGGGGCCACTGCCTCCCCCGGGCGTCCGTTAGCGTAGTCCTTCCGCGGCGCCGAAGGAGATAAGGGTACGTTGAGCAATTCTGCCGACTCCCCCGGAGGGCCGGTCCGCCGATCACGGTGGAGGCCGGTCCGGCTGCTGACGGCTGCTGTCTTCGCCCTCGCGGGCCTCATCTTCGTGACCAGTTTCAACACGGCCAGAGGCACCGATCTGCGCACGGACGCCTCGATGCTCAAGCTGTCCGATCTGATCAGGCAGCGCAGCGAGAAGAACGGCACGCTCGAGGAATCGATGGTGGCGGTGCGCGAGGACGTCGACGCGCTGGCCCAGCGCGACGACGGCTCCACCCGCGCGGAGGACGCCAAGCTCAAGGCACTGGAGAAGGCGGCGGGCACCGAGGCGATCAGGGGCGGGGGGCTGACCGTGACACTGAACGACGCCCCGCCGAACGCCCGGGCGGCGCCCGGTTACCCCGAGCCGCAGGCCAACGACCTGGTCATCCACCAGCAGGATCTGCAGGCGGTCGTCAACGCCCTGTGGGAGGGCGGTGCACGGGGCATCCGGGTCATGGACCAGCGGCTGATCTCCACCAGCGCCGTGCGGTGTGTCGGCAACACACTGATCCTCCAGGGCCGCGTCTACTCGCCGCCGTACAAGATCACCGCGGTCGGCGACCCGAAGGCGCTCAAGAAGGCGCTCGGACAGTCGCCGGCCATCGAGAACTACCAGCTGTATGTGCAGGCGTACGGCCTGGGCTGGAAAGTGGACGAGCGCGAGGCGGTGACTCTTCCCGGCTACTCGGGCACAGTGGATCTCCACTACGCGAAGCCCGTCGGGTAGAGCTTGGGGGAGCCGGTGTCGGTGCGGGTGCTGGTGCGGACCGTCAGCGAACTGTGCATCACCGTCGGCACCCTGATCGTGCTCTTCGTGGTGTACGTGCTGTTCTGGACCGGGATCAAGGCGGACAGCGCCACGGACGGACAGATCGACCGGCTCGAACGGACCTGGGCGAAGGCACCCGTCGAGGCCCCGGCCGAGGGGGGCGGCCCCGAAGCGGGCACCGTGCCTGCCCCCGAGGTGTACGAGAGCGGCAGACCCTTCGCCGTGATGTACGTCCCGCGCTTCGGCCGGGGGTGGGACTGGCCGGTCCTGGAGGGCACCGGAGTCGGCGTCCTCAAGAAGGGGCTCGGTCACTACGAGTCCACCGCCCGGCTCGGTGAGCCGGGCAACTTCGCGGTCGCGGGCCACCGGCGCACCTACGGAGACCCGTTCAAGGACTTTCCGCGGCTGCGCCCGGGGGACGTCGTGGTGCTGTCGGACGGGACGACCTGGTTCACCTACCGGATTGTGAACAAGCCCTACCGGACCGTCCCGGGTGACGTCGGGGTGATCGGCTCCGTACCCCGGCCGCTCAGGGACGACGTGACCCCTTTCGACGCGCCGGGGCGCTATCTGACGCTGACGACCTGCGAGCCGGAGTGGGGCAGCAGCCACCGGCTTGTCGTCTGGGCCCATCTGGATGCGACGCAGCCTGTGACGGACGGCAAGCCGCCGGCTTTCCACAGCTGACCCACGGGCCCCTGGTGCCCTTTAGTCTGGTCCCGTACCGAACGGAGAGGGACAGCATGTACGGCTGGATCTGGCGGCATCTTCCGGGCAACGTGTGGGTGCGGGCGATCATTTCGCTCGTGCTGGCCCTGGCGGTCGTCTATGTGCTGTTCCAGTACGTCTTCCCGTGGGCGGAGCCGCTGCTCCCGTTCAACGACGTGACGGTCGACGGGGAAGGGACGGGACAGTGAGCGCGCGCATTCTCGTCGTGGACAACTACGACAGCTTCGTCTTCAACCTCGTCCAGTACCTCTACCAACTCGGCGCCGAGTGCGAGGTCGTGCGCAACGACGAAGTGGCCCTCGAGCATGCGCAGGACGGCTTCGACGGCGTGCTGCTCTCCCCCGGACCCGGTGCGCCCGAACAGGCCGGTGTGTGCATCGAGATGGTGCGCCACTGCGCGAAGACGGGCGTGCCCGTCTTCGGTGTCTGCCTGGGGATGCAGTCGATGGCGGTGGCGTACGGCGGCGTGGTGGACCGCGCCCCGGAGCTGCTGCACGGCAAGACGTCCCTGGTCACGCACGGGGGCAAGGGTGTGTTCGCGGGGCTGCCTTCGCCGTTCACGGCAACCCGGTACCACTCACTGGCCGCCGAGCCGGCCGACCTTCCCGACGAGCTGGAGGTCACCGCACAGACGGCGGACGGGATCATCATGGGGCTGAGGCACCGTGAACTGGCTGTAGAGGGCGTGCAGTTCCACCCCGAGTCGGTCCTCACCGAGCATGGCCATCTGATGCTCGCCAACTGGCTGGTGCAGTGCGGCGACGCGGGAGCGGTCGGACGTTCGGCGGGGCTCGCACCGGTGGTGGGCAAGGCCGTGGCGTGAGTGCCGTGCGCCCGGGGCACGAGCACGATCACGAGTACGAGCGGGAGTACGAGTACGACTACGAACGTGTATACGACCCGCTGACTGCCCCGGTGCCCCCGGCGCAGCAGTCCCCGCAGCAGCCGCAGGAGTGGTACGACCCCGAGGGGTACCAGCGGGACTGGTACGCCCAGCCCGACCCTGCCGTGGGGGCCGTGCCGGCCCAGGCATCCGTACCGGAACCCGAGCAGCTGCCGGTCTTCGATCCCGTCCCGGTGCCGGACGACGAGACAGTCGCCCTGCGCACATCGGACACGCGGCGCGCCACGGAGCCCCTGCCCGGTCCCGGCCGGGCCGAGCGCCGCAGAGCGGCCAAGGGGCGGGGCCACAGACGCGCAGGGGCCCCCGCGGCTGCTCAGGGGGCTTCCACGGCCGCTCAGGGGGCCTCCGGCGGGCCCGTGAAGCCGATGTCGCGCATAGAGGCCCGTCGTGCGGCACGTGCGCTGAAGGACAGCCCGGCGGTCATCGCCAGCCGCGCCATCGGTGAACTGTTCATCACCTTCGGTGTCCTGATGCTGTTGTTCGTCACGTACCAGTTGTGGTGGACGAACATCCTCGCCGGTCAGGAGGCCAACGCCGAGGCCAACAAGATCCAGGACGGCTGGGCCAAGGGCCGCAAGCCTGATGCGTTCGAACCGGGCCAGGGATTCGCCATCATGTACATCCCCAAGCTGGATGTCGTGGTGCCGATCGCCGAGGGCATCAGCAAGAAGAACGTCCTCGACCGCGGGATGGTCGGTCATTACGGCGAGGGGAAGCTGAAGACCGCGATGCCCGAGGACCAGCAGGGCAACTTCGCGCTCGCCGGCCACCGCAACACCCACGGCGAACCGTTCCGCTACATCAACCAGCTCGAGAAGGGCGATCCGATCGTCGTCGAGACGCAGGACGCCTACTACACGTATCGGATGGAGAGCATCCTTCCCCAGACGTCTCCGTCGAACGTGAGCGTGATCGGTCCGGTGCCGCCGGGCTCCGGGTTCACCGGGCCCGGCAGGTACATCACACTGACGACGTGTACGCCGGAATTCACGAGTACGTATCGCATGATCGTGTGGGGCAAGATGGTCGAGGAACGGCCGCGCAGCAAGGGCAAACCCGACGCACTGGTCGGCTGACACCGACGCTCGAACGCTCATCGCCAAGGACTTCAAGACGGGATCAGGTGCAGTGGCACGTGCTCGAGGCCGGATCGCCGGCGCCATCAGTGTGTTCGGAGAGCTCCTGATCACCGCGGGTGTGGTGCTGGGGCTGTTTGTCGTCTACTCGCTGTGGTGGACCAACGTCCTCGCCGACCGCGAGGCCGCCAAGCAGGGAGACCGGATCCGCGACGACTGGGCCAACAGCGGGCCGGGCGCGCTCGACACCAAGGACGGCATCGGCTTCCTCCACGTACCCGCCATGGACGACGGCGAGGTCCTGGTGAAGAAGGGCACGGACACCGAAGCCCTCAACAACGGTATCGCGGGCTACTACACGGACCCGATCAAGTCGGCGCTCCCCTGGCATGCCAAGGGCAACTTCACGCTGGCCGCGCACCGGGACGGGCACGGTGCGAAGTTCCACAACATCCACAAGCTCAAGAACGGCGACCCGATCGTCTTCGAGACCCGGGACACCTGGTACGTCTACAAGGTCTTCAACAGGCTCCCCGAGACCTCGAAGTTCAACGTGGACGTGCTGCAGCCGGTCCCGAAGGAGTCGGGCAAGAAGAAGCCGGGCCGCTACATCACGCTGACGACCTGCACGCCGGTGTACACGTCGAACTACCGCTACATCGTGTGGGGAGAGCTGGAGCGCACGGAGAAGGTCGACAAGAACCGCACGCCGCCGGCGGAGCTGCGCTGAGCGGCTCGACGGGACAGTACGCCGGCTCCACGGACAGTAAGCGGAAGGCCCCGGCACCCTTGGTGGGTGCCGGGGCCTTCTGTCGCTGGTTGGCCGGTCGGTGGCTCAGTCGCCGTCGTTGCCGCCGATGAAGCCGCCGCCGCCGTTGTTGCCGCCGTTGTTGCCCCCGCCGCCTACGGTGGTGAGGGTCACCGTGGTGGTGGCCGGGTCGACCGGCGTGCCGGGCGCCGGGTCGGAGTTGAAGACCACGGCGTTGTCGTCCGCCGCGCTGCCCGGGGCGAAGGCGACCGTCTTGAAGCCGGACGCCTGGAGCATCTGCTTGGCCTGGGCGACCGTGACGCCGCGGATCTGCGGGACCGGGACCTGCGTCGGCTGCGCCGGGCCCTTCGAGACTTCCAGCGTGATCTTGGTGCCCTTGGGCGCCTTGCCGGTCTGGCTCTGGGTGACGACCTGGTTCAGCGGCTTGTCCGACTCGACATCGACCCGCACGACCTCGAACTCGAGCGTCTTGAGCTGGCTCTCCGCGTTGGCGAAGTCCTGGCCGACGACATCCGGAATGTCCTGCTTGGACTGCTTGGCGACCGTCAGGGTCACCTTGGTGCCCTTCTCGGCCTTGCTGCCGCCCTCAGGGTCCTGTTCGAGGACCCTGCCCGGCTCCTCGGAGGACTCGACTTCCTTGGTCTCGACGTCGAACTTCTTCTTCTCCAGGTTCTCGGTCGCCCGCGCCACGTCCATGTCGACGACGTCGGGGACCTCGACCAGGGGCGCGCCCTCGGAGACGACGACCGTGATGGTCTCGCCTTCCTGCATCTGGCCGCTGGCGGGGTTCTGGCTGCAGATACGGTCCTTGGGCTGGTCGCAGCGCTGGGTACCCGACCGCTCGACGGTGACGTGGGAATTCTTCGCCAGGTCCTTCGCCTCTTCGAAGGTACTGCCCACCAGCTGCGGCACGTTCACCTTGTTGGCGCCGTCGTCGCCGCCGAACACGGACCTGCCGATCAGGATGGCGCCGATCAGCACCAGGATGCCGGCGACCACCAGCAGGATCGTCGAGGTGTTGGACTTCTTCTGCCGGCGGCGGTCGGGGCGGTCGTCATAACCGCCGAAGCCGCCGTCATCGGGGTTCATGGGCGGGAGCATCGACGTCTGCCCGCCCGCGTCGGCCTGGCGCAGCGCGGTGGTGGGCTGGTCCTCGCCGCCGTAGCCGCCGTAGCCGACCGAGCCCATTGCCGCAGTCGCCGCGACCGGCTGTCCGTCGAGGCAGGCCTCGATGTCGGCGCGCATCTCGTCGGCGGACTGGTAGCGGTAGTCCGGGTCCTTGACCAGGGCCTTGAGTACGATCGCGTCCATCTCGGGCGTGATCTCGGGGTCGAAATTGCTCGGCGGCTGCGGCTCTTCCCGTACGTGCTGGTAGGCCACCGCCACCGGGGAGTCGCCCACGAAGGGCGGACGCACCGTGAGGAGCTCGTAGAGCAGGCAGCCGGTGGAGTACAGGTCCGAGCGCGCATCGACCTGCTCGCCCTTGGCCTGCTCCGGGGAGAGGTACTGGGCGGTGCCGATCACGGCTGCGGTCTGGGTCATGGTCATGCCGGAGTCACCCATGGCGCGGGCGATGCCGAAGTCCATGACCTTGACCTGGCCGGTGCGCGTCAGCATGACGTTCGCCGGCTTGATGTCACGGTGGACGATCCCGTTGCGGTGGGAGTACTCGAGGGCCTGGAGGATGCCGATGGTCATCTCCAGCGTGCGCTCGGGCAGCAGCTTGCGGCCCGAATGCAGCAGCTCACGCAGAGTGGAGCCGTCGACGTACTCCATGACGATGTACGGGATCGAGACCCCGTCCACATAGTCCTCGCCGGTGTCGTAGACAGCGACGATCGCAGGGTGGTTGAGCGAGGCGGCGGACTGGGCCTCCCGGCGGAACCGGGCCTGGAAGGACGGGTCGCGGGCGAGGTCGGCCCGTAGCGTCTTCACGGCGACGGTGCGGCCGAGCCGGGTGTCGTGGGCGAGGTAGACCTCGGCCATCCCACCACGGCCGAGCACCGAGCCCAGTTCATACCGGCCGCCGAGGCGACGCGGCTCTTCCATAACAGTTCCAGCCCTCTCCGTCAGTCCCGACCGCACCCTCGTGTGGCCCGCCGGTGTGCTGTTCGCGCATACGCTACCGGGCACGTCCGGCTTGATCCGACCCCAACCGTCAGCTGATACCCGACCGGTATCGCAAAGTGCAGGTATGGAGGCCTGGCGTGATCCTCGTCACTTCTCGCTCTCCAGCACCGCATTCATCACTGCCTTGGCGATCGGGGCGGCCAGGCCACCGCCGGAGATGTCGTCCCGGCGGGCGTTGCTGTCCTCGACCACGACCGCGACGGCGACCGGCGATCCGTTCTCGCCCTTGGCGTACGAGATGAACCAGGCGTAGGGGTTCTTGCTGTTGTTCTCGCCGTGCTGCGCGGTACCGGTCTTGCCGCCGACCTTCACGCCGTCGATCGCCGCGTTGGATCCGGTGCCGTTCTCGACGACGTTCTCCATCATCTGCTGGAGCAGCTGGGCGTTCTCCGGAGAGATCGGACGGCTCATCTCCTCCGGGTCGGTCTGCTCGATGACGTCGACGTTCGGGGACTCGAGTTTGTCGATCATGTACGGCTTCATCAGCTTGCCGTCGTTGGCGATCGCCGCGGTGACCATCGCCATCTGGAGCGGGGTGGCGGCGGTGTTGTACTGGCCGATGGACGACAGGGCGTTCTGCGGCCTGTCCATCTTCTTGTCGTAGACCGATGCCGACGTGCGCACGGGGACGAAGGCCTCGCTGTTGAAGCCGAACTTCTCGGCCATCTCCACCATCTTGTCGCGGGTGACGTCGTCACCGAGCTTCGCGAAGACGGAGTTGCAGGAGACCTCCAGTGCCTTGTTCAGGCTGGCGTTCTTGCAGCCGCTGGCGTGGTTGACCATCTCCGTGCGCGTGTTCGGCAGGATGTAAGGGTCAGGGGTTTTGGTCTGTTCGTCGATGTTGGTGACCTTGCCGTACTCCAGGGCTGCCGCAGCGGTGAGCACCTTGAAGGTGGATCCGGGCGGGTAGACCTCGCGCAGGGCCCGGTTGAGCATGGGCTTGTCTTTGTCCTTGTTGAGCGCGTTCCAGGCCTTCGCGTCCTTGTCGCGGTAGCCGGCGAAGGAGCTGGGATCGTACGAGGGCGTGGACGCCAGCGCGAGGATCTTGCCGGTCCGCGGGTCGATGGCCGCGACGGCACCCTTCTTGTCGCCGAGGCCCTCGAAAGCGGCCTTCTGAGCGGCGGCGTCCAGCGTGGTGACGACATTGCCGCCCTTCTTCTTGTCGCCCGTGAACATCGCCATGGTGCGGTCGAAGAAGAGCTGGTCGGAGTTGCCGGTGAGGATGCCGTCCTCGATCTTCTCGATCTGGTTGGCATCGAAGGCCTGCGAGGCGTAACCGGTCACCGGCGCCCACATCGGGCCGTTGACATAGGTGCGCTTGTATTCGAAGTCGGTGTCGTTGGTCTTGACCGAACCGGTGATCGCCTTGCCCTCGACGACGATGTTGCCGCGCTCGTTGGCGTACCGCTCGATCTGGATCCGGCGGTTCTTGCTGTTGGCGTTCAGGTCGTCGGCCTCGACGTACTGGAGCCAGTTGGTGCGCACCAGCAGGGCAAGGACGAGCAGTCCACAGAAGATCGCGATCCGGCGCAGGGGCTTGTTCACGGTCGGACCACCTGGGTCATCTCGGCGTCGGGCGACGGAGCGGGAGCGGGCGCGGGACGGCGGGCGGTGTCGCTGATCCGGATCAGGATGGCGATGAGCGCCCAGTTCGCGAGCACGGAAGAGCCACCGTAGGCGACGAACGGCATCGTCATGCCGGTCAACGGGATGAGACCCATGACACCACCGGCGACGACGAAGACCTGGATGGCGAAGGCGCCGGACAGTCCGATGGCGAGCAGCTTGCCGAACGGGTCGCGGGCGGCGAGTGCCGTGCGCACGCCGCGTTCCACGATCAGTCCGTAGATCAGCAGGAACGCCATCATCCCGGCCAGCCCGAACTCCTCGCCGAAGGAGGAGAGGATGAAGTCGGAGTTGGCGGCGAAGCCGATGAGGTCGGAGTCGCCTTGGCCGAGCCCCGTGCCGAGGGTTCCGCCGGCGCCGAAGGACATCAGCGCCTGACCGATCTGATCGCTCTGCTCCCAGGTGCTTTGGGCGAAGGGGTTGAGCCAGAAGTCCACGCGCTGCTGGACGTGCGGCTCGAACGAGGCGACACCGACCGCGCCGACGGCGGACATCAGCAGACCGAAGACGATCCAGCTGGTGCGCTCGGTGGCCACATAGAGCATGATCACGAAGAGTCCGAAGAACAGCAGCGAGGTGCCGAGGTCGGTCTCGAAGACGAGGATGAGGATGGACATCGCCCAGACGACAAGGATGGGACCGAGGTCCCGGCCGCGCGGCAGGTAGAGGCCCATGAAGCGCCGACTGGCCAGGGCCAGGGCATCTCTCTTCACCATCAGGTAGCCGGAGAAGAAGATCGCAATGATGATCTTGGCGAACTCACCGGGCTGGATAGAGAACGGGCCCAGGCTGATCCAGATCTTGGCGCCGTTCACGGCGGGGAAGAACATCGGCAGGACCAGCAGAACCAGCGCCACTGCCATCGAGATGTAGGTGTAGCGCTGCAGGATGCGGTGGTCCTTCAGCAGCATCAGCACCGCGACGAAGAGCGTGATACCGATGGCGGAGTACATCAGCTGCTTGGGGGCGTCGGGGCTGAAGGTTCCTTCACCGTATCGGGACTCGATGCGCTGGATCAGCCGCTGCGACTGGTCCAGCCGCCAGATCATCACCAGACCGAGCCCGTTGAGCAGTGCCGCCAGCGGCAGCAGCAGCGGGTCGGCGTACTTGGCGAACTTGCGCACCACGAGGTGGGCGACACCGGCGAGCAGGCCGATGCCGAACCCGTAGCCGAGTACTCCTGCGGGCAGTTCGCCGTCGAGGGCGAGGCCCACGTTGATGTACGCGAACACCGGGATGGCTACGGCGAACCCCAGCAGCATCAGCTCGGTGTTGCGTCGGCTCGGTGCGTCGATCGCGCCGATCGTGGTGGTGTTGGTGACAACGCTCATGGTGGAGAAGGCCCCCTACGGCCTGGTTACTGCTTGCCGCAGTTCGAGGCCAGCTTCTGCTCCTCCTCCGAGAGGGTGGGACTCGGAGTGGGAGTAGCTGCGGTCGGCTTGGTCTTGGCGTTCTGGGACTCGGGTGTGCCGGCGGTGCCGCCTGCCTCACCCTCGCCCGGTGGCGGGGTGCTCACGCGGTCGGCCGCTTCCCGGCGCTGCTCGTCCTTCTTGCAGGCGGACGCCTGGTCGGCGAGCTCTTCGATCTTTGCGCGGGCCTTGCCGAGGCCGTCCTCGGTGATCGTCGCCTCGACCTGCTTGCGCTGGTAGGGCGGGAGGTACTTGAGTTCGATCTCGGGATGGTCCTTCTCGACCTCCGAGAGCGAGACCCAGGCGAGGTCCTGGCTGATGCCCCGGTAGAGCGCGACGTGCTCGCCCTTGGTGCCGACGTAGTACTGGGTCTGGGTCCAGCGGTAGCCGCCGTACAGACCGCCGCCGATCACGCCCAGGGCGAGGACGAGGAAGAAGGAGCGCTTCAGCCACTTGCGGCCGCCGCGCTGCTTGACGAAGTCCTCGTCGGTGAAGGCGTCGAAGCTGCCCTCGGGCGGCATGCCGCCGTAGCCGACGTCGCCGCTGCCGGGCGGGCCGAAGGCGCCGCCGTGGGGCGGGGCCTGGCGGCCGAGGCCCGCGGCGCGTCCCGCGGGGGTCTGCATGGCGCCGCCGTCGTTCAGCTGGTGCTGGTTCTCGGCGACCGCGCCGACGACGACCGGAGTGTCGCTGAGCTGCCCGGCGAGGGTGTCGCCGGAGTCGGTGTCGAGGACGTCGGCGACGATGCAGGTGATGTTGTCGGGGCCACCGCCGCGCAGGGCGAGCTGGATCAGATCCTGCACGGTCTCCTGCGGGCCCTGGTAGCTGGCGAGGGTGTCCTCCATCGTCTGGTGCGACACGACGCCGGACAGACCGTCGGAGCAGATCAGATAGCGGTCGCCGGCACGGACCTCGCGGATGGAGAGGTCGGGCTCGACGTGGTCGCCGCTGCCCAGCGCGCGCATCAGCAGGGAGCGCTGCGGGTGGGTGGTGGCTTCCTCTTCGGTGATGCGGCCCTCGTCGACCAGCCGCTGCACCCACGTGTGGTCCTGGGTGATCTGGGTCAGCACACCGTCGCGCAGCAGATACGCGCGCGAGTCGCCGACGTGCACGAGGCCGAGCCGCTGCCCTGTCCACAGCAGGGCGGTGAGCGTGGTGCCCATGCCCTCGAGCTGGGGGTCCTCCTCGACCATCACGCGCAGCTGGTCGTTGGCCCGCTGCACGGCGGTACCGAGCGAGGTGAGGATGTCGGAGCCCGGCACGTCGTCATCGAGCTGGACCAGCGTGGAGATGACCTCGGAGGAGGCGACCTCGCCGGCGGCCTGGCCGCCCATGCCGTCGGCGATCGCGAGAAGGCGCGGGCCGGCGTAGCCGGAGTCCTCGTTGCCCTCCCGGATCATGCCCTTGTGCGATCCGGCGGCGAAACGCAGAGACAGACTCATGCGCACCTCGCCCGTCGGCTCGGGGTACAGCCGGTCTCGAGCCACACTGCCCACCCTCCGGTCGGGAGCCCTTCCCGGTCCGTTGCCGGGACCCCTGCGGCTCGCTCGCTCCGCTCGCTCATTGTCGTACTACTTCCGCAGCTCGATGACGGTCTTGCCGATGCGGATCGGCGCGCCCAGCGGAATCGGTGTCGGGGTGGTGAGTCGGGTCCGGTCGAGATACGTGCCGTTGGTGGACCCGAGATCCTCGACGATCCACTGGCCGTCACGGTCCGGGTAGATCCTGGCATGCCTGCTGGACGCGTAGTCGTCGTCCAGCACGATTGTGGAGTCGTGCGCCCGGCCCAGGGTGATCGTCTGGCCCTGGAGGGCGACCGTCGTGCCGGTGAGTGTTCCTTCGGACACCACCAGTTTGGTCGGCGCCCCACGGCGCTGGCGGCCCGCGGCCTGCTGGCGCTGCTGCGGCGGCGCAGCGGGCTGGCGCGCCTGCTGCGGACGCGGCTCGGCGTTGCGGCGTGAGCCGCGCTGCGTGACGCGCGTACCGAACAGGTCGCTGCGGATGACCTGTACGGCCACGATGACGAACAGCCACAGGACGGCCAGGAAACCTAGCCGCATGACCGTCAGGGTCAGCTCTGACATTGCCCCCGCTTCACCCTTCGGCTTGCCGGTAAACGATGGTGGTGCTGCCCACGACGATCCGCGAGCCGTCGCGGAGCGTAGCGCGGGTGGTGTGCTGCCCGTCTACCACGATGCCGTTGGTAGACCCGAGATCCTGGATCGTCGAGGGCGTTCCGGTCCGGATCTCACAGTGCCGGCGCGATACGCCGGGGTCGTCGATCCGCACATCGGCGTCGGTGCTGCGTCCCAGCACCAGCGTCGGGCGGGAGATCTGATGGCGGGTGCCATTGATCTCGATCCAGCGTCGTACTTGAGTGCCCGCCACCGGGCCTGGGCCCGGTGCGCGCCCGCCGACGGCGGGGCCGGGGCGCCGGTCTCCGGGCATGCCGGGAGGCGGGGCGGGCGGCATCGGCGGTGCGCCGGCGGGGGCCCCTCCGCCGTAGGCGGGGGGCGGGTAGCCGTAGCCGCCACGGGCGCCGGCGGCGCCGCTGGGGCTGCCGGGCGACTGTGACGTACTCGACGCGAGAGTGCGGCTGCGTACGCGGTACAGGCCGGTGTCGAGGTCGTCGGCCTTCTCCAGGTGGACCTTGATGGGGCCCATGAAGGTGTAGCGCTGCTGCTTGGCGTAGTCGCGCACCAGGCCGGAGAGCTCGTCGCCGAGCTGGCCCGAGTACGGGCTCAGGCGCTCGAAGTCCGGGGCGCTGAGCTCGACGATGAAGTCATTGGGGACGACCGTGCGCTCGCGGTTCCAGATCGTCGCGTTGTTGTCGCACTCCCGCTGGAGGGCGCCCGCGATCTCGACAGGCTGGACCTCGGACTTGAACACCTTGGCGAAGGTGCCGTTGACCAGACCTTCGAGGCGCTGCTCGAAACGTTTCAGGACTCCCATGGGGCACCTCCTCCGTCGTTGTCGCCCTCGTACTGCTTACTGATCGTATCCACGCGTCGGGAAATCGGCTGGTTCCCCTTGTCTGCCCCGTCGATGAGTGTCCCCCCTCACAGGGATCGTAGAGGCGGCCTCATGACAGTGTCCCGCACTCCGGGTGCACCCAGGAGGAGTGGGTGACGCCGCACTCCGTTCCCTGTTCGCTCGCGAGGGCCCTGAAACAAACGGATGTGATTCCACCCTTCGCAGCGTGCTAATCTTCTGCATGTCGCCACGGGGTCGCACCGAACGGTGAGGGACCGAACGACAACACCCAATGCGCGGGTGGCGGAATAGGCAGACGCGCTGGATTCAGGTTCCAGTGCCCGCAAGGGCGTGGGGGTTCAACTCCCCCCTCGCGCACCATGAGAAACCGATGAAACGGGTTCTCGCCAGAGACGAAAGTCCTGGTGAGGGCCCGTTTCTCGTTGTTCGGGGCGGAGAGCTCAGAGTTAAAGGTTAATTCGGGCGATTTTTATGTGAAAGGTCCCACATCGTGGCATGCGTCACGGTGCGGGACTTGATCTTTGTTTGATCTTCCGGCGGTTGGCGTGGGCGAGCGGGAAGGCCAACAGGACGGTTCCGGCGGTGATGCCGCGGATGCGGCGGGAGCCGCCCGCCTCGATCGTTTCTGCGAGGGGGGAGTTCGCGTAGCCGTTGAAGCCCTCGAGGCTTGTCGAGGCGAGGGTGAAGGGGGCGATCGGCGCCCGGTGCAGATCTGTCAGACCTCCGAGGGCGCCAGGGCGTGGAGCTGTCGGGCTCGCCTCCACTGCTCCAGTGCGTCGCAGGCCTCTCGGGCAGCCGGCCACCCCTGATCATCTCTGCGAGGTCGGCCTTGCCGCAGGCCAGGCGCGCCGCGTCGGTCACCAGGTCCCGACACACCTCGGCCGCGCCGGAACTCCGGCACTCCCTCGTCACGCCGCGCGCGAAGGCCGCACAGCACGGTGTTGACGTCGACACCCAGCGCTCGGGAAAGGTCACGCGCCGGAGGCAGCCGGTCACCGGGGCCGCACTCACCCTCGGCGATGGCACGCCGGATCGCGCCTGCCACCTGCTTGTGCAGGGGGTGCGTGTCCGCGACGAGGGACCGGCGAGGCGGGTCTCCGCCCGGCGGGCGGGTCTCACGTTCGCCCGGTAGACGTCCTGATCGTGCCGGGCTTCGAGCTTTCGCCCACGCTCGATCTCGACGCGACACTCGCAAACCTGGGACCGGAAGTGGCGTCGATTCGATCGCAGGCGGCCTCGGGAACCGCTGTCGTATCGATCTGCGTGGGCGCGTTCCTGGTCGCTGAGGCCGGACTGCTCGGCGGGCGCGAAGCGACCACGTCCTGGTTGTTCGCGGACCAGTTCGCCCGCCGGCACGCCGACGTGCGCCTCCGCCCGGAGAGCTTGGTCGTGACCGACCGGGGGGTGACGACCACAGCGGCCTTCAGTGCCATGTACGACTTCGCGCTGCAGTTCATCCGCGAGCACGACGGCCCCCGCGTCGCCCGTAGCACCGCGCGTATCGCGCTTGTCGATGATGCGCGTTCCACGCAGGCTCCCTACGTCGACACGGGGCTCATACCCACTGTGGGCAGGGAGTTCTCGCTCAGCGTCAAGCGGTGGCTCGACCAGAACCTCGGTGCTCGCTATGACCTGCCCACCCTCGCCCAGGAGTTCCACGTAAGCACGAGAACCCTGCTCCGTCGCTTCGGTGACGAAGCCGGCGAGACCCCACTCGCGTACCTGCAGATGGTCCGGGTGCGCCGAGCCAGACACCTGCTGGAGACGACCGACAGGACCGTCGCAAGCATCGCCGCCGACGTCGGGTACCGCGACCCTGGGGCGTTCAGCGGCATCTTCGCCAGACACACGGGCAAGCGGCCGAGGGAGTACCGCGCGATGTTCCATCGTCGCCGCGACCACCACGGGTCAACCCCCCGAGACGTCGAGGACCGAGCCGCCGGACGCGATCACACGCCGCCGGGGCGAGATGACCGACGCCGCGTAAGCCGGCTGGACCGACCCTTGCGCCGCGGCGACGTGAGTTGCCATCGCCAGGAGGTCGGGGACTCCGAACACCTCCGACGCGAAGCAGCCAGGGTAGGCCAGCACACCGACTCGCAGCGGACTCATGCGGCCCCTCCAGCGCCTTTGAACGGTTGGCGAGATTACCGGGATACGTGGCGATGCCGCCGCTTCTCTGGAGGGTGGCCACTCATCATGATCTCGGTCATGACAATCATGCGAGGACAGAGCGACCCCTTGGACGACTTCTCGCGGAGAGTCGTCAACGTCGATGACGTCGACAAGACCGTGTACGTGGCCGGGTCAGGGCCGGCAGTCATCCTCATGCCCGAGATGCCGGGTATCAGCCCCGACGTCGCGCGGTTCGCGCGGTGGGTGCGTGATGCCGGCTTCTCCGTGTACCTGCCCTCGCTTTTCGGCGTCGACGGCGCCTATCCGCTCGCCGAGGCACGCGAGAGCGTCGTTCGACGCGCATGCGTCAGCGCCGAGTTCCGAGCGTTTGCCGGTGGCGGCACCAGCCCCGTCGTCACATGGCTGCGCGGCCTCGCTCGCCTGGCGCACGCCGAGCGTGGCGGGCCTGGCGTCGGCGCCGTCGGTCTGTGTTTCACCGGCAACTTCGCCTTGACCATGGCGCTCGAACCCGCTGTCATCGCACCGGTGGTCAACCATCCGTCGCTTCCGCTCGACGACCCCGGCGGTCTGGAGATCAGCGACGAGGATGCCGCTGCCGTGGCTGAACGCGTAGCGCGAGACGGATTGAAGGTTCTCGCCTACCGCTTCGACAATGACACGTGGTGCACCGGCCAGCGGTTCGCGGCGTACCGAGCGCTGCTCGGGGACGCATTCGACGGCCGCGTACTCGAAGCGGAGACCGCGAACACGAACCCTCCGCCGTTCTTCCGTGACGTCGTCGGCTGCGCCCACAGCGTCGTGACGGCGCACCTCGTCGACCAGGACGGTCATCCCACCGTGCAGGCACGGAACGAGATCATCGCCTTCCTGGCCGAGCGGCTCGGGACGCGGCCGGAATGAGTCCTTGGCGCTCCGGACCTGGCGATGCGACGGAGCGCCGCCGCTCCCCGGAGCGACGTTCGTCGCTCCGGTCCGCTACGAAAGGGGGCCGTGGGCAACGGGGGCGGCTGTCTAGGCTGCCGGTCGTGGACGCGTCAATGAGGATCCGGGCCGGCTGGCAGTGGCTGGCGGCCCCCGAGCTGTGGTCGCGGCGGCGGACGGCCGCCGAGGCGATGCTCGCTCTGGTGCTGGGCATCATGAGTGCGGGAACCGAGGAACTGCTGGGCGGGGAAGGGCTGAAGCTGACCGGCCTGGGACTGCTCGCTGCCGTCCTGTCGCTGCTGCGGCGGCGTGTTCCGGCCGTGGTGCTGGCAGTCACAGCGGCGCTCGCACCGGTCGTGGTCGGGTTCATGCCGTTGCTGATGGTCGTCGGCTGGTCGGCCGGGCACAGGATCGTCCGCGTGGGGCGGGCACTGGTGGCCTTCTCGCTCGCTTTCGCCCTGTGTGTCGGGACCACGCTCACGGACACCTGGTCCCGGCAGATGCCGATGACCCTCGTGCTGTTCACCACCCTCTACTTCCTGGCGACGACGGTGGTGCCCGGGCTGGCCAGCCGCTACTGGACGCAGCGCCGGTCACTGCTGCACGCACTGCAGGAGCGCAATGCCCAACTGCTGCGCGAGCGCGCCATGGTGGCGGGACAGGCGCGGCTGCGGGAGCGGCAGCGCATCGCCCAGGACATGCACGACAGTCTCGGACACCAACTGGCGCTGATCTCGGTGCACACCGGGGCGCTGGAGGTGGATCCCGCGCTGACCGACCGGCAGCGGGAGGTGGTCGGCGTGCTGCGCGGAGCTTCGGTGAGCGCGATGCACGAGCTGCGTGAGGTCGTCGGGATTCTGCGGGACGGGGTGGAGGCACCGGCGGCCGTGGACGAGCCGGGCCCGGCCGCGCGAGGGGCGGCCGGCATCGGCGGACTGGTGGAGGCGGCCCGGACGGCCGGGAACACGGTGGAGCTGCGGCGTGTGGGCGAGGTGCGTCCGCTCGCCGCGGCGGCCGACCATGCCGCGTACCGGATTGCACAGGAGGCGCTGACCAACGCCTTCAAGCACGCTCCCGGCTCCGCGATAGGGGTCGAGCTGCGGTACGAGCCCGACTCGTTCGTCATCGAGGTCGTCAATGGGGCGGCGTCGGCGGCGTCGGGGGACGTGGTCAGCGGTGGGCAGGGACTGACCGGTCTGCGTGAGCGGGCCCGGCTGGTCGGCGGCATGGTGCATGCCGGACCGGCGGACGGCGGGGGGTTCCGGGTGGCCGGGGTCCTGCCGTACGGCGTCGTGGAGGCCGCTCCGTTCGTCGCCGCCAAGGACGACTTCCGCCAGCAGTCGGTGCAGGCGGCTCTCGGCAGCGGTGGCTTCCTGGAGATGGACTGGAGCGCGCCCCAGGGCGCGCAGGTGGTCGGCCCTCCGCTGCCGAGCCACGGTGGCGGTAAGGCCACAGGATGTGGGATCGCGGTTGCGGCGCTGCTGGTGCTGGCCGCGGCGGGCATCTTCGCGGTCGTCTTCCTGGTGGGGTCCATGAGCAAGGGAGCGATCGATCCGGGCCAGTACGAGAGTGTGCAGGTCGGGGACTCCGAGGACGAGGTGCGGGCCCAACTGCCGAGCGGGGACACCTTCACGACGACCGGGCTGCACGGCAAAGGGCCGAAGGAGCCCGAGGGTTCCAGGTGCCTTGTGCTGATGTCCTGGGAGGCGGGGGACAGCGTGGAATCAGAACCGGTGTTCCGGTTCTGTTTCAAGGACGGCAAGCTGATCGAGAAGAAGTCGTACGAGGTCCGCCGGTAAGGCGGGCGGGGCGGCAGACAGGGCAGGCGTGAGGGGTAGGCGTGGCGGGGCCGATCAGGGTTGTGATTGCTGACGACGAACCCCTCATCAGGGCGGGGATCCGCATGATCCTCACCTCGGATCAGGAGATCGAGGTCGTGGCCGAGGCGGCGAACGGCCGTGAGGCGGTCGACCTGGCCCGCTCGCACAGCGCCGATGTGGTGCTGCTCGACATCCAGATGCCGGTGATGGACGGACTCACGGCGCTGGGTGAGTTGCGCCGGGCGGTGCCGGCGGCCCGGGCGATCGTGCTCACGACGTTCGGGGAGCGGGAGAACGTGCTGCGGGCGCTCGAGTACGGCGGCGCCGGTTTCCTGCTGAAGGACACGGCGCCCGCTGAACTGATCCGGGCGGTGCGGGCCGCGGTCGCGGGGGATGCGTATCTCTCCCCGGGTGCGACCCGGCATGTGGTGGACCAGCTCGCGTCGGGACGGGCAGCGGCGCGCGAGGAGGCGGCGAAGGCGCGGGTGGCCGGGCTGAGCGGCCGTGAACGGGAGGTACTGGCGCTGCTCGGGGAAGGGCTCTCCAATGCTGACGCGGGTCGGCGGCTGCATATGAGCGAGGCCACGGTGAAGACGTATGTGAGCCGGATTCTCGCGAAGCTGGAGTGCGAGAACCGCGTGCAGGCGGCGCTGCTCGCGCGGGATGCCGGGTTCTAGCGGCGACGGACGTTCGATGTGCCCTGTGCTGTCAGATGGGTCAGGCTTCAGGGGGAGGTTCCAGATGTTTCACGTGGAACGACGCCGAGGGCGGCGGATGCCCGTGATGCCCGTGATGCCGGTGATGGCGGTACGGCTCGGGTCAGCTCGTGATGTCAGTAAGGCCCGTGGTGTCAGGTGAGGGGTGTGCTCAGGGCGCGGGCGGTGTGACCGGCGTCTTCGGGATGCAGAAGGGTTATCCACAGGGGGAGACGCGTGCCGGGCGCGCCGGTACGGTCATGGGCAGTTGATGTTGAGGGCGTACGACGCCGGGGGAGGCAGCGGGTCATGAGTGGATCCGAGGCAGTGACGCCGCGAGGGCCGGAGTCCGGTGAGATCGGGGGCGACGGGCGTATTCCGGTAGTGCGGGGCTTTGCGCCGCGGGCCGGCACGGGCGCCGCGATGTCTCCGAAGGAGGAAGGCAAGGCGCTGCGGACCCGCGTGCCGCGGTCCTCGCACGATGTGCTGAGACCCACGGAGCAGCGGCCCGACGCTGTCCAGGCCGTCGAGGAGTCGAGCCGCGGCCGGGTGCCGGAGCTGACGCCGATACGGGTGGGACGGATGGCGGCCTCGCCCTTCGCGTTTCTGCGGGGCTCGGCCGGATTGATGGCACACGACTTGGTGGGCACCCCGGTGACCGGCGTGAGCGCGCAGCTCTGCGGCGACGCGCACGCGGCCAACTTCGGGCTGTACGGGGATGTCCGCGGCCGGCTCGTCATGGACCTCAACGACTTCGACGAGACCGTGGTCGGCCCCTGGGAGTGGGACCTCAAGCGGCTCGCGACATCGCTGGTGCTGGCGGGGCGCGTGGCCGGTGCGGGCGAGGACGTCTGCCGGGCGGCCGCGTTCGACGCCGTCGGCGCGTACCGGCGCACCATGCGGCTGCTGTCGAAGATGCCGGCGCTGGACGCCTGGAACGCGATCGCCGACGAAGAGCTCGTCTCGCACGCGGATGCTCGGGATCTGGTCGGCACTCTGGAGCAGGTCGAGGCGAAGGCCCGCAAGAACACCAGCGCGCGCTTCGCGGCCAAGGCGACCGCCCCCGCGGACGACGGCGAGTCCGGAGCCGCCGGCGGACGGCGTTTCGTCGACGCGCCGCCGGTGCTGAGGCGGGTGCCGGACACGGAGGCGGCGTCGGTCGCTGCGGCGCTGGGGCCCTATCTCCGCACGGTCTCCGAGGACAGGCTCCCCCTTCTCGCCCGGTACGCGATCCACGACGTGGCCTTCCGGGTGGTCGGCACCGGAAGCGTGGGTACGCGGTCGTACGTGGTGCTGCTGCTCGATCACCGCGGGGATGCGCTGGTGCTCCAGGTGAAGGAGGCACGGCCGTCGGCGTTGCTGCCGCATCTGGAGGCCGCCGGGTTCCCTGTGGCCGAGGCGGAGCACGAAGGCCGCCGGGTGGTGCTCGGCCAGAAGCGGATGCAGGTCGTCAGCGACATCCTGTTGGGCTGGACGACGGTGGACGGGCGGCCGTTCCAGGTCCGGCAGTTCAGAAACCGCAAGGGCAGTGTGGATCCCGCAGCGCTCGAACCCGATCAGTTCGACGACTACGGGCGGATGACCGGCGCACTCCTGGCCCGGGCGCATTCCCACAGTGCGGACCCGCGGCTGATCGCCGGGTACTGCGGCAAGAGCGAGGAGCTGGACGAGGCGGTGGCCGCATTTGCCGTCACCTATGCCGATCGCACGGAGGCGGATCACGCTGAGCTGCTCGCGGCCGTCAAGCGCGGGCGCATCGCCGCCGAGCTGGGGGTGTGACGGGCCGCGGCCGCACGCCCGTAGTCTGGACGGGTGACCCAGGATGCCGCCGGGGGGCCGACGACCCGGAACGACGACGAGAGCGCCGCGCAGCAGGATGCGCAGTCGCGGCCCGAGGCACGGCTGGCCGCGGCCGTGCGCGCGGCCGAGCAGGCGCTGATCGAGTTCGAGATCGCGCTGGAGACGTTCCGGGTGGAGGTGGAGAACTTCTCCCGGCTGCATCACCAGAAGCTCGGCCCGATGTACGCGCGCCTGGACGAGCTGGACGCCGAGATCGCCGAGGCGCGGGCTGCCCGCACCGGAGATCCGGAGGACCTGCGAAAGGCCCAGGAGGCGCGGGCCATGGTGCTGCCGATGCCGGGTGTCGACGAGCTGTTCCACGACTGGATGGACTCGGACGGCCTCTCCCCCGAGGCCGCCGCCATGCTCAACAGTCAGCCCGTGCGGGCGCCGAAGCGGGTGCGGCCGAGCGAGGAGGCGCGCAAGCTGTACCGCGAACTGGCCCGCAAGGCGCATCCGGATCTCGCGCCGGACGAGGCCGAGCGGACCCGGCGGGACGAGTTCATCGCCCGGGTGAACGCCGCGTACGCGCTCGGGGACGAAGGGCTGCTGAAGGAGCTGGCCGAGGAGTGGGCGGCGGGGCCGGTGGCGGCCGAGTCGCAGCTGAGCGAGAGCGAGGAGCTCTATGCGAGGCTGGAATGGCTCTCGCAGCGCAAGGAGCTGCTGACCGTGGTGGCCAAGGAGCTGGAGGAGAGCGCGATCGGCGCGATGCTGCGGATGGCGCCCGATGACCCCGACCGGCTGCTGGACGAGATCGCTGAGCAGCTGCTCGCTCAGGTGGCCGCGCGTGAGTCGGAACTGGCCGGCCTGGTGCAGTAGGTTTCCTGGGGCTCTTGGGAGTCCGGGAGATCCGTCGGGTACGACGTACGAGAGAAGGCATGACCCATGAATTTCGCCCCGCTGCCCTCGGTGGAAGCCGCGGCGGTTCCCACCGACGGCCTGGTGCTGGACGTCCGGGAGCCCGACGAGTGGGCGGCCGGGCATGTCGAGGGTGCGCTGCATGTGCCGATGAGTGACTTCGTGGCCCGCTTCGGCGAGGTGACCGAAGCGCTGGCGGACGGGCGCCGCGCCTATGTGATGTGCCGGGTCGGCGGCCGGTCCGCGCAGGTGACGCAGTACCTGGTCCAGCAGGGTCTCGACGCGGTGAACATCGACGGTGGCATGCTCGCCTGGGACGGCGCGGGCCGTCCGATGACCACCGACGACGGAAGCCCGGCTTTCGTTCTCTGACGGCTGCTGCGACCGATCCGGGACCCCGGACGTGCTCGACCGTCGTCCGAACCGGCCCGGTCGTAGCGAGGGCGTCACCTCGTGTGCACGGGCGGTCGCGCGGGCCGGCCTCAGCCGAGAGGGTGGGCGGCCAGCAGATCGCCCAGGACCTCCTCGTGGGCCGCGGCCGGGCCGAGGGCGAGCTCGAGCTGCTTGGCCCAGGCGTGATAGCGGTGCAGCGGGTAATCGGTGTCCGCGCCGAAGCCGCCGTGCAGGTGCTGTGCCGTCTGTACGACGCGGCGCACCCCCTCCGACGCCCAGATCTTCGCCACCGCGATGTCGCCCGACGGGGGCAGAGGGCCGTCCGCGCCCGTGCTGATCCGCCAGGCGGCCTGCCAGAGGGTGGCCTCCATGGCGCGCAGATCGATGTACCGGTCGGCAGCCTGGACAGCGACGGCCTGGAAGGTGGCAATCGGGTGGCCGAACTGTTCGCGCTTGCCGGTGTACTCACTCGTCATCGCGAGCACGCCCTCGCCGAGGCCGAGGGCCAGGGCGCACGTTCCGGTGGCGAGCAGGCCGCGCAGCCAGTCCCAGGCTCCGTCGGCATCGATCAGGTCCTGGCTGCCGATGCGTACGCCGTCGAGGCTGACCTCGGCGAAGCGCTCGCCGTTCGTGGAGACCTGGTCGTCGAGTGTGACGCCCTCGTGGATCCTCGGCACCAAGGCCAGTACCGTGCGGCTCTCGCCGGTGCGGGCGGGGACGGCGACACGGTCCGCGCACTGCGCCCACGGCACGCCTGTCTGCACCCCGTCGAGCACCCAGCCATCTTCGTCCGGGCGGGCGGTGACAGCCCGTTCGGCAGGGTCATGGCCGGTGCGGCCGTTGGCCCCGACCGTGAACACCAGCTCGCCGCGTCCAGCGCCGGGCAGCAGCAGCGCGCCCAGCTCAGGGCTGCCGTAGCGCTCGACGGTCATGGCGACGGCGCTGCTCTCCAGCAGCGGCACCCGGGCCAGCACCTTGGCCGACTCGCGCAGGACCAGGCAGAGCGCTATGGGGTCAAGACCGGCTCCGCCGTACTGCGGCGACAGGACCAGACTCAGCAGATCGGCAGTGGCGAGCTTCGCCCACAGCGGCCGGTCGAACTCCTCGGCCACCGCTCCCGGGCTGAGCGCCGGGCTCGGCACCCCGTCGGGCGCGACCCCCGAGAAGACCGCTCTCGCCGCCTCGACGGCCGCCTGCTGCTCCTCGGTGAAGGTGAAGTCCACAGTCCAGTCCTCCCCACGACGCCCCGCGCCATCTGACGGACCGTCAAGATAGAACAGGTTCTAGGGGAAGGGAATGGGCGCGGCCGACGGGGCGGCGTCAGCGGTCGAAGTCCAACTCCACCTCGGATGTGGCCGGATGGGACTGACAGGCCAGTACGTAGCCCGCCTCGGTCTCCTCCGGCTCCAACGCGAAGTTACGGTCCATCCGCACCTCGCCCTTGACCAGGAAGGCCCGGCAGGTGCCGCACACACCGCCCTTGCAGGCGTACGGCGCATCGGCGCGGCTGCGCAGCACCGTCTCCAGCAGCGACTCGCCTTCCTGGACGGGCCACTTGCCCGACCGGCCGTCGAGCGTCGCGGTCAGCGAGGCGTGAGCCGGCGCGGCCACGCCGGCACGCGCGGGCACCGAACCGTCGTCGACATGGAAGATCTCCTGGTGGATGCGGTTCCGCTCGACACCGAGCCCGCGCAGCGCCCGCTCGGCGCCCTGGACCAGACCGAACGGCCCGCACAGGAACCAGCCGTCCACGTCCGCCACCGGGAGCAGCGCGGGCAGCAAGCCGTTCAGCCGCTCCTGGTCCAGCCGCCCGGACGGCAGGCCCGACTGCTGCTCCTCCCGGGACAGCACGGTGACCAGCTGAAAACGGTCCGGGAAGCGGTCCTTGAGGTCGGCGACCTCGTCCAGGAACATCGTCGAGGCGGCCGTGCGGTCGCTCCGTATCAGACAGAATCGGGACTCCGGCTCCTGTGCCAGCAGCGTGGAGGCCATCGAGAGCACCGGGGTGATCCCGCTGCCGCCGACGACCGCCACGAAACGTCCGGGGCGCGGGGGCAGCAGGAAACGGCCCATCGGAGCCATGACCTCGACGGTGTCACCGACAGCGAGCTCCTTGAGCGCGTACGTCGAGAACTCGCCGCCGTCGACCAGGCGGATGCCGACCTGCAGTACGGGGGTGGCTCCTGCGGGGGCGGCGGGGGAGCAGATCGAGTACGTACGGCGGATCTCCTCGCCGTTCACGGTCCTGCGCAGCGCCAGGTGCTGGCCGGGGGTGTGGCGGAAGGTCTCGCGCAGCTCGGCGGGCACGTCGAACGTGACGGCCACGGAGTCGTCGGTGAGCGTTTCGACCGCGCTGACCCGGAGCGGATGGAACATCTACAACTCCTTGAAGTGGTCGAAGGGTTCACGGCAGGAGACACAGCGGCGCAGCGCCTTGCAGGCCGTGGAGGAGAACCTGCTCAGCAGCTCGGTGTCGGTCGAGCCGCAGTGCGGGCAGCGCACGGAAAGCGTGAGCGGCACCGGCCCGTCGGCCGCGTGCGGCCGGGGCGGGGCTATGCCGAACTCCGTGAGCTTGCGACGTCCTTCCACCGTGATGTCGTCCGTCGACCAGGCCGGGGAGAGCACCTTCACCACTGAGACGTCGGGCACCCCGTGCTCGTGCAGCACCTGCTCGATGTCCGAGGTCATCGCCTCTATCGCCGGACAGCCTGTGTACGTGGGGGTCAGCTCGACCTCGACCCGGCCGGGCCCGAGCACATGCACCCCGCGGAGCACACCGAGCTCCTCCAGGGTCAGCACCGGAAGCTCCGGGTCGGGGACAGAGCCCGCCAGCCTGCGCAGCTCCGCCTCGAGCGCCGTCTCGGCCACGCCGGAGGTGGCGGTGCCGGCGGCGGCCGTCGTTCCTGTCACCATGACGCCCCCGGGTGGCTGCGGTGCAGATGCTGCATCTCGGCGAGCATCCGCCCGAACGACTCGGTGTGCAGACCCTGGCGGCCTGCACCTGCCGACCATGCGCCGCTGCGCGCGCCGGCCGGCACGGTCAGCGTCGCGCGCTCCAGCGCGGCCGTCACGATCTCCAGCCAGCTGACGTGGAGGGCCTGCCAGTCGACATCCAGGCCCGCCACCGGCTGGAACATCTCGCCGGTGAACCGCCACAGGGCGTCACACGCGCGCTGCATCCGCTCGTGGCTCTCCGCGGTGCCGTCCCCCAGGCGCGCGACCCAGTGCTCGGCGTGGTCCTGGTGGTAGGCCACCTCCTTGACCGCCTTGGCGGCAAGGCCCGCGAACGGGCCGTCCCCGGCTGCCAGCTGCCCGTACAGCAGGCGCTGGTAGACGGAGAAGTAGAACTGGCGCGCAATGGTGTGTGCGAAGTCGCCGTTCGGCTGCTCGACCAGCTGAAGGTTGCGGAAGGCCCGCTCCTCGCGCAGATACGCCAGCTCGTCCTCGTCGCCGACGAGGGAGAGCAGGACCCGGGCCTGTCCCAGCAGGTCCAGGGCGATGTTGGCGAGCGCGACCTCTTCCTCCAGGGCGGGGGCATGGCCGGCCCACTCCCCCAGCCGGTGCGAGAGCACCAGGGCGTCGTCGCCGAGCGCGAGCGCTGCGGCGTCCACCGGCGTGGGAGGCACGGTCTGGTCGACGGGCGCGGTCACAGGTGCTTCACCCCTTCCGGGATGTCGTAGAAGGTCGGGTGGCGGTAGGGCTTGTCGGCGGCCGGCTCGAAGAAGGGGTCCTTCTCGTCCGGTGAGGACGCGGTCACCGCCGATGAGGGGACGACCCAGATCGAGACGCCTTCGCTCCGCCGCGTGTAGAGGTCACGGGCATTGCGCAGGGCCATCTCCGCGTCCGGGGCGTGCAGGCTGCCCGCGTGGGTGTGGGAGAGACCGCGGCGCGAGCGCACGAAGACCTCCCACAGCGGCCATTCGGTCGAGCTGCTCATGCCGTCGCCTCCCCGGGCTTCGTGTGCTGTGCTGCGTGGTGCTTCTCGGCGTAGGCCGCGGCTGCGTCGCGGACCCAGGCGCCTTCCTCGTGTGCCTGGCGGCGCTGGGTGATCCGCTGCTCGTTGCACGGGCCGTTGCCCTTGAGGACTTCCTGGAACTCGGCCCAGTCGATGGCGCCGAAGTCGTGCTGCCCGCGCTCCTCGTTCCACCGGAGGTCGGGGTCGGGGAGAGTGAGTCCGAGGGCCTCGGCCTGCGGGACGCAGATGTCCACGAAGCGCTGGCGCAGCTCGTCGTTCGAATGCCGCTTGATCTTCCAGGCCATGGACTGCGCGGAGTGCGCCGACGCGTCATCCGGGGGGCCGAACATCATCAGCGAGGGCCACCACCAGCGGTCGACCGCGTCCTGTGCCATCGCGTGCTGCTCGGGTGTCCCCTGCGACAGGGTGAGCAGCAGCTCGTACCCCTGGCGCTGGTGGAAGGACTCCTCCTTGCAGATCCGCACCATCGCGCGGGCGTACGGCCCGTACGAGCAGCGGCACAGCGGCACCTGGTTGGTGATCGCGGCTCCGTCCACGAGCCAGCCGATGGCGCCGACGTCGGCCCAGGTCAGCGTGGGGTAGTTGAAGATCGACGAGTACTTCTGGCGCCCGGTGTGGAGCTTGTCGAGCAGTTCGTCACGGCTCGTGCCCAGGGTCTCGGCGGCGCTGTAGAGATACAGGCCGTGACCGGCCTCGTCCTGCACCTTGGCCATCAGGATCGCCTTGCGGCGCAGCGACGGCGCGCGCGTGATCCAGTTCGCCTCGGGCTGCATGCCGATGATCTCGGAGTGCGCGTGCTGAGCCATCTGGCGTACCAGCGAGGCGCGGTACGCGTCCGGCATCCAGTCGCGCGGCTCGATGCGTTCGTCGGCGGCCACGGCCGCGTCGAACGCCGCCTTATAGGTCTCCGCTGTCACTGCCGTCATCCCGGCTCCTACCGACCGATCGTTCGGTTCATTGGCTTCAATGGTGAGTCGACGGCCCGTAGGGTGTCAACCCTGTGGATAACCGCAGTGAGCTGACCGGGATCGGGGCGGGATGGATTCCTACGAGGACGAGCACGTCGCAGGCGAGCCGGCCCGTGCCGTCGGCATGGCCGGTCTGTCGCTCCCGTACCAGGTCGCCGCTGGTGTCTGCCTCGCGCTCGTCGCCGTGGTCGGCTGCGTCCACCTCGCGATGGTCTTTCTGCATGTGGCCCCCTCCAACGTCGTGACCAAGCAGCACGGAGAGGCGGTGGACGGCTGGGTATACCCCGAGTTCGAGCAGAACTGGAAGCTTTTCGCCCCCAACCCGCTCCAGCAGAACATCGCCGTGCAGGTCCGGGCCGAGTACACGGGCTCCGACGGCGGGCGCCGCACCAGCGGCTGGATCGACCTCTCGGCGGAGGACGGCGAGGCAATCCGGGGCAGTCTCCTCCCCAGCCACGTCCATCAGAATCAGCTTCGCCGCGGCTGGGACTTCTTCCTTTCCTCGCACGACGGCGAGAACCGCCCCGACGGCCTGCGCGGCCGGCTCTCCGAGAGCTACATGCGCCGCATCGTGATGCAGCGCCTGGACGCCGGCGACCTTGGCGGCCCGGTCGCCCGCATCCAGCTCAGATCGGCGACGACCCCGGTCGAGGCCCCGGCCTTCAGCGACGAGAAGATCGACACCCGGTCCGCCTACCGGCAGCTTCCCTGGTGGACGATCACCGCCGCGGATCTGCCCAAGGGCGCGGACAACGGCCGAACGGAGGCGGACCGGTGAGCACTCCCGCCGACGGCACGACGACGGATCAAGGCACGACGACGGATCAGGGCACGACGACGGATCAGGGCACGACGACGGACCGCGGATCGGGTCGGACGGAGACCCACAAGATCGCCCGCGCCGTCCAGCGCATCACCTCCACGGCCCTCGGCCCGCACCAGAGTGCCATTGTGCGGATCGGCTTCGGGGTGACGTGGCTGCTGTTCCTGCTGCGCGAGCTGCCGCACCGGCATCAGCTCTACGGGCCCGAGGCGCCGTGGAGCCATGCCATGGCCGAGCAGCTGATCGCGGGCAACGACGCCTTCACCGTGCTCCTGTGGTCGGACGGCCGGCTCTGGTTCGAGTTCGTCTACGGCATATCCGTGCTGTCGAGCATGCTGCTGATGCTCGGCTGGCACACCCGCGCCGTCTCCGCGGTCTTCATGGTCTGCGTGCTGTCGCTCCAGAACCGCTCGATCTTCGTGGGTGACGGCGGTGACAATGTCGTCCACCTCATGGCGATCTATCTGGTGCTCACGCGGTGTGCACAGGTGTGGTCCCTGGACGCCCGGCGGATCGAACGCTCGGGCGGACGGAGCGCGGCGGGGCGGATGGGCCCGGTCCTGTGGACCGTCCTCGGTGTGCTGCTCTTCATCGGCACCGTCGTGGGCCGGGTCGGCGGTGAGTGGTGGCTCTTCGCCCTGTTCTGGACGCTGTGGATCGTCCAGGGTGTGTGGTGGGTGGTGACGCGTCACGCGGCGGACAGTGAGCCGCGCGTCTTCCTCGACGTCCTGGCCAATCTCATCCACAACGCGGGCCTTGTCCTGATCATGGCCGAGGTCTGTCTGATCTACGCGACCGCCGGCTGGTACAAGATTCAGGGCTCGCGCTGGCAGGACGGCACCGCGCTCTACTACCCGCTCAAGCTCGACTACTTCACTCCCTGGCCCGCCCTCTCCGACCTGCTCGTGGCCAGCGGCGTGCTGGTGACACTGCTCACCTACGGCACGGTCCTCGCGCAGGTCGCGTTCCCCTTCACGCTCTTCAACCGGCGCGTCAAGAACGTCCTGCTGGTCGGCATGATGCTCGAGCATGCGGCCATCGCGGTCCTGCTCGGGCTGCCGTTCTTCTCGCTCGCCATGATTGCTGCGGACGCGGTCTTCCTTCCCACCGCTTTCCTGCTGTGGCTCGGCGGACGGGTGTCGCGCGGACGGGCCGGGGTCCTCGCGCGTGTGGACATCCCACGGCAGCTCCGGCGGGGGAGCGACGACCGGCACCGTACGCTCGTCGGGTGAGCATGACCGAGGAACCCGTCCAGTACGACGAGGGCTATGGCCCCGAGATCGGCGTCGGGCCGCACCCGCTGCCCTGGCCGCAGGACCGGCGGTACGACCCCGAGCTGCTGGCCGACGGCGACCGCCGCAATGTCGTCGACCAGTACCGGTACTGGACGCGCGAGGCCATCGTCGCCGACCTGGACACGCGGCGGCACGGCTTCCACGTGGCCGTGGAGAACTGGGGTCACGACTTCAACATCGGGTCGGTGGTGCGCACCGCCAACGCGTTCCTTGCCAATGAGATCCACATCGTGGGTCGTCGGCGCTGGAACCGGCGCGGCGCCATGGTCACCGACCGCTATCAGCACGTGCGCCATCACCCCGACACGGAGTCGCTGACGCAGTGGGCCGCCGCCGAGGATCTGCCGATCATCGGGATCGACAACCTGCCCGGGGCCGTGCCCCTGGAGCGCACCGAGCTTCCCCGGCGCTGTGTGCTGCTGTTCGGCCAGGAGGGGCCTGGGCTGACCGAGGAGGCACGTAAGCACGCGGCGATGGTCTGCTCGATCGCCCAGTTCGGGTCGACACGATCGATCAACGCCGGTGCGGCCGCGGCGATCGCGATGCACGCCTGGGTGCAGCGGCATGCGGACGTACCGCCCCCGTCGCAGCCGAGCTGAGCCGCGCGCAGGGAGCACGGCGCTGGGGCACGTGGCAGGGACCACGGCGCAGGCCTCCACGGCGCAGGCGGGGCCACGGTGAGGGCTGGGTGGAGGGGGCCCTAGGAAACCCGGTGCTGCGGCTCCGGTCCCCAGGGACGCCCCCCCCCGGGGACCGGCAGATGCGCTGACGCCGTCAGGCCTGGCGCCGGACCTCCACCACACGGAAGCGGTTGGAGACGAAGGCGCCGTCGCACAGCGCCGCGTTCGCCGCCGGGTTTCCACCCGAGCCATGGAAGTCGGAGAACGCCGCCGTCTGGTTGACGTACACCCCGCCCGTCAGGTTCAGCGAGAGCTGCGCCGACTCCTCCAGACAGACATCCTCGACCGCGCGCTCGGTCTCCGCCGACGTCGTGTAGGCACCGACGGTCATCGCGCCCTTGTCGCGGACCGTACGCCGCAGCAGATCCAGGGCGTCCGCCGTGGAGTCCACGGCGACCACGAACGACACCGGGCCGAAGCACTCCGACAGATACGCCACCTCGGCGTCCGGCGACTCCCAGAGCTTGCGGGCGCCGTCGAGCTTGACGATGACCGGGGTCCGCACGGTCGCGCCCGGGAACTCCGGGTTCACGACCTCACGCGATGCGAGGGCCACCTCGCCGAGGTCGGTCGCCGCATCGAGGCGGGCCTTCACATCGGGGTTGACCAGCGCGCCGAGCAGCCCGTTCGCCCGGGCGTCGTCGCCGAGCAGGCCGCCCACCGCGGCCGCGAGGTCGGCCGCCACCTCGTCGTACGTCTTGGGTCCGGCGTCCGTGGTGATGCCGTCCCTGGGGATCAGCACGTTCTGCGGGGTGGTGCACATCTGGCCGCTGTACAGGGACAGCGAGAAGGCCAGGTTGGAGAGCATCCCCTTGTAGTTGTCGGTGGAGTCCACGACCACCGTGTTGACGCCGGCCTTCTCCGTGTAGACCAATGCCTGGCGGGCGTTGGCCTCCAGCCAGTCACCGAACTCGGTCGAGCCGGTGTAGTCGATGATCTTGATCTCGGGGCGGACGGCGAGGGTCTTCGCGATCCCCTCACCGGGCTCCTCGACGGCGAGAGCGACCAGATTCGGGTCGAAGCCGGCCTCGGCGAGCACCTCGCGCGCCACGCGCACCGTGAGGGCCAGCGGCAGCACCGCGCGCGGATGCGGCTTGACCAGGACGGGGTTGCCGGTGGCCAGAGAGGCGAACAGGCCGGGGTAGCCGTTCCACGTCGGGAAGGTGTTGCAGCCGATCACCAGGGCGATGCCGCGGCCCGCCGTGGTGAAGGTCTTGCGCAGCTCGAGAGGGTCGCGCTTGCCCTGCGGCTTGGACCAGTCGGCCGCCGCGGGGGTACGGATCTGCTCCGCGTACGCATAGGCCACGGCCTCCAGGCCGCGGTCCTGGGCGTGCGGGCCGCCGGCCTGGAACGCCATCATGAAGGCCTGCCCGCTGGTGTGCATCACCGCGTGCGCGAACTCATGGGTGCGGGCGCTGATCCTGGCCAGGATCTCCAGGCAGACCAGGGCCCGGGTCTCCGGTCCCGCCTCGCGCCAGGCGCCCATCCCCGCGCGCATCGCGGGCAGCAGGACGTCGAGATCGGGGTGGGGGTACTCGATACCCAACTCCGGGCCGTACGGCGAGACCTCGCCGCCGGTCCAGCCGTCCGTGCCCGGCTGGTCCAGGTCGAAGCGGGTGCCGCGCAGGGCTTCGAAGGCCGCTAGGCCGTCGGCCGGGGCACTCTCGCCGTACGCCTTGGGGTGCTCCGGGTGGGGGGACCAGTAGGCGCGCGTGCGGATCGCTTCGAGGGCCTGGTCGAGCGTGGGCCGGTGGGTCTCGGTCAGCTGCATGACGGACCAACTCCTCGTCGAGCTGGGCAGGGAAGGAATGACAGAGTTAGAGTAACCGAACGATCGGTCGGTACAAGGGGGCCTGTCGAACCTGTGGAAAACTCATCGGGGAGGATCGCCTCCATGACCGCCATCGATAAGAGTCGTACCGTCGCCGTGGTCGGCACGGGGACCATGGGGCAGGGCATCGCCCAGGTCGCCCTCGTCGCAGGCCATCCCGTACGTCTCTACGACGCCGCGCCCGGACGGGCCGCGGAGGCGGCCGACGCCGTCGGTGCCCGCCTGGACCGGCTGGTCGACAAGGGCCGACTGGCCGCCGCCGAACGCGACGCGGCCCGAGCTCGGCTGATTCCCGCCGCCGAACTCACCGAGCTCGCCGACGCTGCCCTTGTGATCGAGGCGATCCTCGAGCAGCTTCCGGTCAAGCAGGAGCTCTTCGGCGCGCTGGAGAAGATCGTCGCCGACGACTGCCTGCTCGCGACCAACACCTCCTCGCTCTCCGTCACCGCCATCGGCGGCGCCCTGCGAGTGCCCGGGCGTTTCGTCGGACTGCACTTCTTCAACCCGGCACCGCTGCTGCCCCTGGTCGAGGTCGTCAGCGGCTTCGCCACAGAGGAGAGCGCCGCCACGCGTGCCTACGAGACCGCGAAGGCATGGGGCAAGACCCCGGTGCGATGCACCGACACCCCCGGCTTCATCGTCAACCGGATCGCCCGGCCCTTCTACGCGGAGGCCTTCGCCGTGTACGAGGAGCGGGTCGCGGACCCCGCCACCATCGACGCGGTGCTGCGCGAGAGCGGCGGCTTCCGGATGGGCCCGTTCGAGCTCACCGACCTGATCGGCCAGGACGTCAACGAGGCGGTCACCCGTTCCGTGTGGGAGTCGTTCTTCCAGAGCTCGAAGTTCACGCCCTCGCTCGCCCAGCGCCGGCTCGTGGAGTCGGGTCGTCACGGCCGGAAGTCGGGCCACGGCTGGTTCTCGTACGCGGAGGGGGCCGAGCGCCCCCGGCCGCACACCGAACCGCCCGCTCCGGCCCCGCGCAGCGTGATCGTCCACGGCGACCTCGGGCCCGCCGAACCCCTGGCCGGGATGATCGAACAGGCGGGGATTCAGGTCCGCCACAAGCCCGAGGGGGCCTGCATAGCCCTGCCCGGGGGGGCGCAGCTGCGGCTCGTGGACGGAGAAGCCGCCTTCGAGTACGAGAACGGCATCGTCTACTTCGATCTCGCCCTGGACTACGAAAAGGCGACCAGGATCGCGCTGACCGCCTCGCAGGACACCTTGAGGACCATGCCGGGCGCCGTCGAGGAGGCCGTCGGTCTCTTCCAGGCGCTCGGCAAGGACGTCTCCCTCATCGGCGACGTACCGGGCATGATCGTCGCCCGTACGGTCGCGATGCTGGCGGATGTCGCGGTGGACGCGGTCGAGCGCGGTGTCGCCTCTGCCGAGGACATCGACACCGCGATGCGGCTCGGCGTGAACTACCCCGCAGGGCCCCTGGAGTGGGCCGAGAAGCTGGGCTTCGACTGGATCTGCGACGTGCTCGGCTCCCTTCACGACCGCTATCCCACCGGGCGGTACGCGCCGTGCCCCGGCTCCACACGCCGCGCCTTCTCCTCGATCGAGGAGGAGAGCGGATGACCACCGCAAGACGGGACACCTACACGCCGGAGACGCTGCTCACCGTCGCCGTGGGTGTCTTCAACGAACGCGGGTACGACGGCACGTCGATGGAGCATCTCTCCAAGGCGGCCGGTATCTCCAAGTCCTCCATCTACCACCACGTGGCGGGCAAGGAGGAACTGCTGCGCCGCGCCGTGAGCCGGGCCCTCGACGCGCTGTTCGCGATCCTCGAGGAGCCGGGCGCCGTGCAGGGCCGGGCCATCGAGCGCGTCGAGTACGTCACCCGGCGCACGGTCGAGGTGCTGATGGCCGAGCTGCCGTACGTGACGCTGCTGCTGCGCGTGCGGGGCAACACGAAGACGGAGCGGTGGGCGTTGGAGCGCCGCCGCGAGTTCGACCAGCGGGTCTCCGACCTGCTGAAGGCGGCGGCGGCTGACGGTGATCTGCGGGCCGATGTGGACATCCGGCTGGCGACGCGTCTGCTGTTCGGCATGGTGAACTCGCTCGTCGAGTGGTACCGCCCGCATCCGGGCGGCAGCCACGACGGGGACCAGGTGGCCGACACGGTCGTCCGGCTTGCCTTCGACGGACTGCGTACGGACACCTGAGCGGGAGCCGGTACCGATTGCTGGGCCGGGACCGCCACGGCCTGCTGGGCCGCAGCGGGTACGGACTGCCGGGGGTGCCGGCCGGCCTACGTGTCCGCACACCGGCAGGCACTCCTTGACCACCGGCGGCTCACCCGCGAACTACGGCAGTGGCTCGTCCTCCGGGGCGAGTCGGGTCCCCGTCCCCGTGCCCGGCACAGGGCCGGGCACCGGGTCGAGATCGGTCTCCTCGAAGACCAGCAGTGTGCGGGTCGACAGCACTTCCGGAATTGCCTGGAGCCTGGTCAGGACCAGTTCGCGCAGGGTGCGGTTGTCCGGGGTGTGCACCAGCAGCAGGACGTCGAAATCCCCGCTGACCAGTGCGATGTGCGCGGCGCCCGGCAGTGCCTGCAACTGCTCGCGCACCGTCCGCCAGGAGTTCTGCACGATCTTGAGCGTGATGTAGGCGGATGCGCCCTGCCCGGCGCGCTCGTGGTCGACGCGCGCGCTGAAGCCGCGGATCACGCCGTCGTCGATCAGACGGTTGATACGGGCATACGCATTCGCGCGGGAGACATGCACCCGCTCGGCCACGGATCGGATCGAGGCGCGGCCGTCCACCTGGAGCATGCGCAGGATGTCCCGGTCGATCGCATCGAGCGCGCGGGCCGGCGGCGTGTGCTCCGCGCGGTCCCCGTTCTCGGCCATTTGTTCAGCTGCCACGTCCCCCCGCCTTCCTCGCATGGACGACCTGTCTCCATCTGAAGCTGTGGAGAACCGTTTGTCCACAGGCTGCCCGCGCCTGTAGCCAAAATGCGTCCACGACCGAACAATCGGTAGGTGAGGCGGGCCGTACGCGTGCCGCCTCGCCCTCGCATGCGTTGTCCGCATTCGTATTGCTTTCGTCGTCGCTCCCACGAGGAGGTGCTCGCGTTGAGAAAGAGCAGCATGACGGTCCAGGAGCTGCCCGGTGCCGCTGCCGCCTACCGGCCCACCCCGCCTCCGGCGTGGCAGCCCCGCACCGATCCTGCCCCCCTGCTCCCCGACCCGGAGCCGTATCGCGTGCTCGGCACGGAGGCAGCTGCCGGGGCCGACCCCGAGCTGCTCCTGCGCCTGTACGCGGAGCTGGTCCGCGGCCGTCGGTACAACGCCCAGGCGACCGCCCTGACCAAGCAGGGCAGGCTCGCCGTCTACCCGTCGACCACCGGGCAGGAGGCCTGCGAGGTCGCCGCCGCGCTGGCGCTTCAGGAGCAGGACTGGCTCTTCCCCAGCTACCGCGACACCCTCGCGGCCGTGGCACGCGGACTCGACCCCGTGCAGGCCCTCACCCTGCTGCGCGGCGACTGGCACACCGGCTACGACCCGCACGAGCACCGCATCGCGCCCCTGTGCACCCCGCTGGCGACCCAGCTGCCCCACGCCGTCGGTCTGGCGCACGCCGCCCGTCTCAAGGGCGACGACGTCGTGGCGCTGGCCATGGTCGGCGACGGCGGCACCAGCGAGGGCGACTTCCACGAGGCGCTGAACTTCGCCGCCGTCTGGAAGGCCCCTGTCGTCTTCCTCGTCCAGAACAACGGCTTCGCGATCTCCGTACCGCTCGCCAAGCAGACCGCAGCGCCCTCCCTGGCCCACAAGGCCGTCGGGTACGGCATGCCGGGCCGGCTCGTCGACGGCAACGACGTGGCCGCCGTGCACGAAGTGCTGAGCGACGCCATGGCCCGCGCCAGGCGGGGCGGCGGCCCGACCCTGATCGAGGCCATCACGTACCGCATCGAGGCCCACACGAACGCCGACGACGCGACCCGCTACCGCGGTGACAGCGAGGTCGAGACCTGGCGGCAGCACGATCCGATCCAGCTCCTGGAGCGGGAGCTGACGGAGCGGGGACTGCTGGACGACGACGCCAAGCAGGCCGCGGCCGACGCGGCCGAGACCATGGCCGCCGCTCTGCGCGAGCGGATGAACGCCGATCCGGCGCTGGACCCGATGGACCTGTTCGCGCATGTCTACGCCGAGCAGACGACCCAGCTCCGTGAGCAGGCGGCGCTGCTGCGGGCCGAGCTGGACGCAGAGGGAGAAGCACGATGACCACGGCCGCGGTGAAGCCCGCGACGATGGCCCAGGCCCTGCAGCGTGCGATGCGCGATGCGATGGCAGAGGATCCGACCGTCCATGTCATGGGCGAGGACGTCGGCACTCTGGGCGGCGTCTTCCGGGTCACGGACGGGCTCGCCAAGGAGTTCGGCGACGACCGGTGCACGGACACTCCGCTCGCCGAGGCCGGCATCCTCGGCACGGCCGTCGGCATGGCGATGTACGGGCTGCGGCCGGTCGTCGAGATGCAGTTCGACGCCTTCGCCTATCCGGCGTTCGAGCAGCTGATCAGCCATGTCGCCCGGATGCGCAACCGCACCCGGGGCGGCACGCCCATGCCGATCACCGTGCGTGTGCCGTACGGCGGCGGGATCGGCGGCGTGGAGCACCACAGCGACTCCTCCGAGGCCTACTACATGGCGACTCCGGGGCTCCATGTCGTCATGCCCGCGACCGTGGACGACGCGTACGGGCTGCTGCGGGCCGCGATCGCCTCGGACGACCCTGTGGTCTTCCTGGAGCCGAAGCGGCTGTACTGGTCCAAGGCGCAGTGGTCACCCGAGGCACCGACCGCGGTCGAGCCCATCGGCAAGGCCGTGGTGCGCCGCTCCGGCCGCAGCGCCACGCTGATCACCTACGGGCCGTCCGTCCCCGTCTGCATGGAGGCCGCCGAGGCGGCCGCGGCCGAGGGCTGGGACCTGGAGGTGGTCGATCTGCGCTCGCTCGTTCCCTTCGACGACGAGACGGTCTGTGCATCCGTGCGGCGCACGGGCCGGGCGGTCGTCGTCCATGAGTCGAACGGCTTCGGCGGCCCCGGCGGAGAGATCGCCGCGCGGGTCACCGAGCGCTGTTTCCACCACCTGGAGGCGCCGGTGCTGCGTGTCGCCGGGTTCGACATCCCCTATCCGCCGCCGATGCTGGAGCGGCATCATCTGCCGGGCGTGGACCGTGTGCTCGACGCGGTGGCACGGCTGCAGTGGGAGGCGGAAAGCTGATGGCGCAGGTGCTCGAGTTCAAGCTGCCGGACCTCGGCGAAGGGCTGACCGAGGCGGAGATCGTCCGCTGGCTGGTGGCCGTGGGCGATGTCGTGGCGATCGACCAGCCGGTCGTCGAGGTGGAGACCGCCAAGGCCATGGTGGAGGTGCCGTGCCCGTACGGCGGTGTGGTCACCGCGCGCTTCGGCGAGGAGGGTACGGAGCTGCCCGTCGGCGCCCCCCTGATCACCGTGGCGGTGGGGGCCATGGAGCCGTCCGGAGCGCCCGCCGCCACGGACGCCTCGGCCACGCGCTCCTCCACGACCGGTGACGCGACGGCTGACGCGACGGAGTCGTCCGGAAACGTGCTGGTCGGCTACGGAACGGGAGCGCCCGCGGCCCGTCGGCGCCGTATCCGCCCGGCCGCGCCTGCGACTGCCGTCTCGGCGCCCGCCCCCGCGCCGCTGGCTGTGCCTGCGGCCGCACCGGTGCAGGCACCGGTTCTCGCACCGGGCCACGGCGCGGAGGGCGGACCGGTGGCCGTCATCTCGCCACTGGTGCGCAAGCTCGCCCGCGAGAACGGCCTCGACCTGCGCCGGCTGACCGGTTCGGGACCTGATGGTCTGATCCTGCGCGCCGATGTCGAGCAGGCCGTGCGCGCCACAGCGGCCCCGGTGACGCCGCAGGCCACCCCGGCCGCCGCCGCGGCCGGCGGTGCCCAGGGTGAGCGCGTCCCGCTGCGCGGTGTACGCGGCGCGGTGGCCGACAAACTCTCCCGCAGCCGGCGGGAGATCCCCGACGCCACCTGCTGGGTCGACGCGGACGCGACCGAGCTGATGGCGGCGCGGGCGGCGATGAACGCCTCGGGCGGGCCGAAGATCTCGCTGCTCGCCCTGCTCGCCCGGATCTGTACCGCCGCGCTCGCCCGGTACCCGGAGCTCAACTCCACGGTGGACCTGGACGCACGCGAGATCGTGCGGCTGTCCGAGGTGCATCTCGGGTTCGCGGCACAGACCGAGCGCGGTCTGGTCGTTCCGGTCGTGAAGGATGCGCACAGCCGCTCGGCGGAGTCGCTCACCGCCGAATTCGCCCGGCTGACAGAGGCGGCCCGGCAGGGTTCGCTGACCCCGGCGGAGCTGACCGGCGGGACGTTCACGCTGAACAACTACGGAGTGTTCGGCGTCGACGGCTCCACGCCGATCATCAACCACCCGGAGGCCGCGATGCTCGGCGTCGGCCGGATCATGCCGAAGCCGTGGGTGCACCAAGGCGAACTGGCCGTACGCCAGGTCGTCCAGCTCTCGCTCACCTTCGACCACCGGGTCTGCGACGGCGGCACGGCGGGCGGGTTCCTGCGGTATGTCGCCGATTGCGTGGAGCATCCCTCGGTGCTGCTGCGCACCCTGTAGGCGACCGGCCGACCAGAGATCGATACGGGGGTCCCCACCCATACGATCGCGGCCCATACTTCAGGGATGACCGCGATTACCGCCTACGACGCCATCGTGCTCGCCGGAGGCGCCGCCGAGCGGCTGGGCGGGGCCGACAAACCGGCGCTGCGCGTGGGCGGACGGGCCCTGCTCGACCGGGTGCTCGGGGTGTGCCGTGGCGCCCGGCGCACCGTCGTCGTCGGCGGTCGCCGGGCCACCGCGCACCCTGTCGTATGGGCGCGCGAGGAGCCGCCCGGCGGCGGGCCGCTGGCCGGGCTCGATGCGGGAGTGCGCGCGGCCGGGACCCCGATCGTGCTGGTGCTCTCGGCCGATCTGCCGTTCCTGGGGGAGCGGACCGTGCGCGAGCTCGTCGGGACTCTGGAGGCCGCGGACGCCGGCCGGGACGCGGTCCTGCTGACCGATCCCGACGGTCGCGACCAGCCTCTGGTCGCCGCGTACCGCACGGAGTCGCTACGGCGTGAACTGGCGCTTCTCGCGACCGAGCACGGCAGCCTCTCGGGCCTGCCGCTGCGTCTGCTGACCCACGAACTCGATGTCGCCCGGATCGAGACCGACCCGCTCGCCTCCTTCGACTGCGACACCTGGGAGGACATCTCCGCAGCCCGGGCCCGTATCAGAGAGCATGGGAACGTGCTGGACGAATGGATCACCGCAGTCAAGGACGAACTCGGCATCGAGCTGGACGTCGACACCGGACTTCTTCTCGATCTCGCCCGCGACGCCGCGCACGGCGTCGCGCGCCCCGCCGCGCCGCTCACCACCTTCCTGGTGGGCTATGCGGCGGCCAAGGCCGACGGCGGACCCGAGGCGGTCGCCGAGGCCGCCCGCAAGGCCGCCGCGCTCGCCCATCGCTGGGCCGAGGAGGCCGAAGCCGGATGACCGGTCTGGAGGGTAAGGCGGGCAACACGGCCGGCGCCGAAGCGAACGGGGCGGACGGGACCGACCTGGACGGCGTGGAGGAGGCTCTCGCGCTGGTCGGCTCGCGGACCGGGCGGTCCGCGGCCTCAAGTGGACCCCCACATCCCGGAGCGGCCGGGGACACAGCACCGGCCACCCGCCGGCACCGCGCCACCCCCTGGCCCGAGGCCCGGGCGCTGGCCGCGCGTATCGGGCGCACCGCACCACGCCGTACCCGGCGCGTGGAGCTCGGCGATGCGCTCGGTCAGGTCCTCGCCGAACCGCTCACCGCCCTCTGTGATCTGCCGTCCTTCGACACCTCCGCCATGGACGGCTGGGCGGTCGCGGGCCCCGGCCCATGGACGATCGAGGGCGCCGGCTCGATCCTCGCCGGCCATGGCGAGAACGAGCCGTTGCCCGACGGTACGGCCGTACGGATCGCCACCGGCGCCAGGATCCCGCCCGAGACCACCGCCGTGATCCGCAGTGAGCACGCCCGCGTGGACAGCGCCAAGCATCACCTGTATGGCGAGCGCGAGGTGATCCCGGGTCAGGACATCCGTCACAGGGGTCAGGAGTGCCGCCGCGGTGACCAACTCCTCCCCACCGCCTCCCTGGTGACGCCGGCGGTTCTCGGGATGGCCGCGGCAGCCGGATACGACGAGCTGCTCACCGTCGCCCGGCCACGCGTGGAAGTCCTGGTGCTCGGCGATGAATTGCTCACCACCGGACTCCCCCACGACGGACTGATCCGTGACGCGCTCGGCCCCATGATCGCTCCCTGGCTGCGCGCGCTGGGGGCCGAGGTCATCGCCACCCGCCGCATCGGGGACGATGCCGACGCTCTGCATGCGGCCGTGACGGGGTCCGATGCCGATCTGCTGGTGACCACGGGCGGCACGGCCGCCGGACCGGTCGACCATGTGCATCCGGTGCTGCGGAAGGCGGGCGCCGAGCTGCTGGTGGACCAGGTTGCCGTACGCCCCGGGCATCCGATGCTGCTGGCACAGCTGACCTCCGGAAAGCACCTGGTAGGACTGCCCGGTAATCCCCTTGCCGCCGTCTCGGGGCTGCTCACGCTCGTCGAGCCGCTGCTTCGGGGGCTGGCGGGCGGGCACGACCCGGCGCCGTACCGGGCGCCCGTACGCGACGAGGTGCACGGTCACCCGCATGACACCCGTCTTGTGCCGTTCGTGTACCGCGACGACCGGCTGGTCCCGCTGCACTACAACGGGCCGGCCATGCTGCGCGGGATCGCGGCCGCCGACGGACTCGCCGTCGTCCCTCCCGGCGGTGCACGGACCGGTGACGAGCTGATGGTTCTGGATCTGCCCTGGGCGACCTGGACCCCCTGGATGCC
This sequence comes from Streptomyces sp. NPDC006208, assembly GCF_040613775.1. NCBI lineage: Bacteria > Bacillati > Actinomycetota > Actinomycetes > Kitasatosporales > Streptomycetaceae > Streptomyces > Streptomyces sp. NPDC006208. Next base: position 69,451 of record NZ_JBEXSW010000007.1, read on the forward strand.
CTCGAACGCTCATGGCGGGTGTTTCACGTGAAACTTCCCGGTCAGGACGCCATGGCCAGAAAGGCCGACGAACACCTGGTCACCAGCCCGGTGAAGCTGCCCCGCCGGGTGGTCGAGCGTCCCTTGCGGCAGGTCAGCAAGCGGCTGCTGATGGCCCTCGGCGTGTTGGCGATCACCGTGTTTCTCGTCTACATCGACCGGGACGGGTACCACGACAACGCGGACGGAAGCGTCGACTTCCTCGACGCCGTCTACTACGCGACCGTCACGCTGTCCACGACGGGATACGGCGACGTCGTGCCCCACAGTGACACGGCCCGAATCGTCAACGTGCTGCTGATCACCCCGCTGCGGGTGCTCTTTCTGATCATTCTGGTCGGCACCACTCTCGAGGTCCTCACGGAGCGCACCCGAGAGGAATGGCGGCTGAACCGCTGGAGGTCCAACTTGCGCGAGCACACCGTCATCATCGGCTTCGGCACCAAGGGTCGATCGGCGATGCAGACACTCTGTGCCACCGGGCTGAGAAAGGATCAGATCGTCGTCGTCGACCCGAGCTCCAAGGTGATCGACTCCGCCAACGCCGAGGGCCTCGTGGGTGTCGTCGGTGATGCGACCCGCAGCGATGTGCTCATGCGTGCCGAATTGCAGAAAGCACGGCAGATCATCATCGCCCCCCAGCGCGATGACACCGCGGTACTGGTCGCCTTGACCGCGCGTCAGCTCAACCGTGGCGCGAAAATCGTCGCCGCGGTCCGCGAGGAGGAGAACGCGCCGTTGCTGCGCCAGTCCGGCGCCGATGCGGTGATCACCAGCTCTGGTGCGGCCGGACGGCTGCTGGGCCTGTCCGTCCTCAGCCCCAGTGCCGGCACGGTGATGGAGGACCTGATCCAGCAGGGCAGCGGCCTCGACCTCATCGAACGACCGGTGATAAAGGCCGAGGTGGGACGCAGCGTCCGGGAGACCGACGATCTCGTGGTGAGCGTGCTCCGTGGCCATCGCCTGCTCGGTTACGACGACCCGGCGGCCAGCCCACTACAGCTCACGGACCGTCTCATCACCATTGTCCGGGCACGGAACGATCTCTCGTCCGGCGGCGCGGAGTAGCCTCGCCGCCATGCATGCGATCACGCTTCCCGAATTCGGTGGCCCCGATGCCCTTGTCTGGGCCGAGGTGCCCGATCCCGTACCCGGCGCGGGTGAAGTCCTCGTCGACGTCGTGGCCAGCGCCGTCAACCGCGCCGACGTGCTGCAACGGCAGGGCTTCTACGAGCCGCCGCCCGGTGCCTCTCCGTATCCCGGGCTCGAGTGCTCGGGCCGGATCGCGGCGCTGGGGCCGGGTGTTTCGGGGTGGTCCGTCGGCGATGAGGTGTGCGCTCTGCTGGCGGGCGGTGGCTACGCCCAGAAAGTCGCCGTACCCGTCGGGCAGTTGCTGCCTGTACCGGACGGTATGGATCTGACCACGGCCGCCGCGCTGCCCGAGGTGACCTCGACGGTGTGGTCGAACGTCTTCATGATCGCCCACCTCCGACCGGGTGAGACCGTGCTGGTGCACGGCGGCGCGAGCGGTATCGGCACCATGGCGATCCAGCTGGCCAAGGCCGTCGGCGCGCGGGTCGCCGTGACCGCGGGTGGCCCCGGCAAGCTGGATCGCTGCGCGGAGCTCGGCGCGGACATCCTGATCGACTACCGCGAGCAGGACTTCGTCGAGGAGATCCGCAAGGCCACGGACGGGGCGGGCGCGGACGTCATCCTCGACATCGTCGGAGCGAAGTATCTGGACCGGAACGTGCAGGCGCTCGCCATCAGCGGCCGCCTCGCTGTGATCGGCCTCCAGGGCGGTATCAAGGGGCAGTTGAATCTCGCGAACCTGCTGACCAAGCGAGCGGCCATCACGGCGACATCGCTGAGGGCGCGCCCGCTCGGTGAGAAGGCGGCGATCGTCGCGGCCGTGCGCGAGCATGTCTGGCCCCTGATCGCTGCGGGCCGGGTCCGCGCGGTCGTGGACCGCGCTGTGCCGATGCAGGACGCGGCAGAGGCCCACCGGGCGCTGGAGTCAGGTACACACGTCGGCAAGATCCTGCTCATCGCGCCCGGAGCCTGAGCTCAACCGGACGACACAGAACAGCCGCACACCACAGAGGTACGAGGGACCGGCCCACCCCGCGATGGGCCGGGCCCTCGCCGTCTCTGCAGTGCGCCTACAGATACGGGCCGGAACGGATCGCTCCGTGCTGCCCGCCGTCCTCATCGTCGTGCGGCGCACCGGGCGGGAGCGCACGGCGCATCTGTTCCAACTGTGCGCGGGCGGCCATCTGCTGGGCGAACAGCGCCGTCTGGATCCCGTGGAACAAGCCCTCCAGCCAGCCCACCAACTGTGCCTGCGCAATGCGCAGTTCCGCCTCGGACGGAATTGCCTCGTCGGTGAAGGGGAGGGAGAGACGCTCGAGTTCCTCGACAAGCTCAGGGGCGAGGCCGTCCTCCAGCTCCTTCACCGAGCTGTGGTGGATCTCCTTGAGCCGGACCCGGCTCGCCTCGTCCAGAGGTGCTGCCCTTACTTCCTCCAGCAGCTGCTTGATCATGCTGCCGATGCGCATGACCTTCGCAGGCTGTTCGACCATTTCCGTCACCGGGACCTCGCGCGACTCGTCGTCACCGTCACCGCCGCTGAGCGCCATCCCGTCCTGTCCAACGATGAGGACGTGGGGGCTCTCCTGCGACCGTTCATTCCTCGGCATCTCCATGCCGCCATTCTCTCGCACATGTACATCACCACACGGTGTGCCCCCGGAGGAGAGTGATCCACCCTCCCCCAGGGGCACAAATCAGCCGGAATGCTCGGCGGGGCCGGTCAGGTCGCCTCGCGGCGGGCCAGAGCGCCTCGGGAGCGCGTGACCAGCGCCGCCAGCAGCGCGGCACCCAAAGGCACGGCGACCAGCAGTGCGGCCAGCGTCGCCCAGGGCACGATGATCGGCACATAAGGCGCCTCGCCCATCCCGCCCCAGCCCTCGTCCATCGCCCTCTGGTACCAGGACATCTCCTGGCGCTGTTCGGTCAGCCGCAGCCCGATCGCCGGCAGCACGCCGGCCGCCGACCCGAGCACCACGCCCATGGCGGCCACCACGCCGCACTGGAACCCGCTCAGAGTCCTGCGGACCCTGGGCGGCGCTCCGACCGCCGCGAGCGTCTTCAGATCCGCCTCGGCGTCGGCCTGGGCGAGCCCGGTGGCGATACCGGCCGCACCGATGGTGACGAGTCCCGCGAAGACGGTCAGCGCCAGCAGGATGATGCTGTTCTCGCTGGTGTAGCCCTCCTCGATGTGGAGAGAGACGGAGGAGCCGACCTTGTCGAGCTCGCCGTCCAGCTTCTGGCGCTGCTCACTTGTCGGCATCTTCGAGGTGGAGAAGTACGCACCGATCGGAACCGTCGTGAAGCCCGACGCCTTGGCCGTGGCGGCCGGCATGATCATTTCCACGCCGTACGAGTTCGGTGACCCTGCGACCTGGTGCGCGGCCAGGCGCTTTACCTCGCCCGGCGCCTCCTTGCCCTTTTCGGCGGCCCTGTCGGCCGCCTCGATGTCCGTGACCACACGGATGCCGATCTTGCCCGCACCGTCGACGTTGCGCTTGTCGAACGAGAGGACCTGCCCGTCGGCCAGCGCCTTCGCGGCGGCCGGGTCCTCGATTCCGAGCACGGTGAGCAGCTTCGCGTCGCCGATCACCACACCACCGTCGGTGATGGAGCCGACCTGGCTCTCCTGGCACCGCCAGTCCTCGGCGAGTTTGCGGCGCTCGGCCTTCGTGAACTTCTCCGCCGGGTCCGCGTCCGGGTTCGCCGGGTCCACCGCCCACAGGGGACATTCGTTCGCCTTGGGTACGACGACCTCGTAGCGGCCACAGCCCTCGCTCGGGTCGTAGATCGCGCAGCTGGTCTTCCCGACAGTGATGCGGTCCACGTCCGCGCGCACATCCACGGGCAGCAGCTTCTGCACGGTGCCGCGTACCGAGGGAGCGTCCCGTCCCCCGGCCTCCTCGACCATCACCGATACCGCCCCGTGCGGCAGTGAGGCCCGGTAGTCGGCCGCCCCCTGGGCGTCTCGGCTCGCTGCATAGGTGGCCACGGCCACCGTGCCGGCGACGGCGGCCAGCACCGCGGCCACGGCAGGAGCCGTACGCCCCCGGTTGCGCACGGCGTCGCGCAGGGCGAGCCGCGGGGAGAGCGGCAGGATGCGGCCGGCCCGGCCGAACAGGCCCACCAACGCGGGTGTCAGGGCGACGATGCCCAGCTCGGCGATGGCACTGCCGCCTGCGACGATGGCGAACTGCTCGGTCATCGTCGAACCGTAGAGCGCGATCCCCGCCCCCAGGAGCACGGCGATCAGACCGATCACGGGCAGCACCCTGCTGCTTCTGCGGACACCGCGGCGCCCGGTGAGCGATGCCAGCACCGTCTGCCGGGACGAGGTGACGGCCGGCACGATCGCCGCGAGAAGGCCGGTGAGCACTGCGAGCAGCGCGATGCCGAGCAGTTCGAGGGGCCGCACGTCGAAGCTGCCGAAACGCCGGCCCATGTAGTCCTCGAGCAGCGGCCGCAACGCGAAGGTGAGGATGAGGCCGAGGATCGTGCCGACCACCGCCGCCGCGACGCCGATCACCAGACCGCCGGCAAGGACGATGGCGCGAATATGGCGGCGGTCACCGCCGTTGGCGCCGACGAGACCGAGCTGACGGCGCGAGCGCCGGGCGCCGACCGCGAACGCCGGACCGGCCAGCAGACAGATCTCCAGCATCGCGAGGCCGACAACAGTCGCAACCGCGGCAAGCGCGGCTGCCTTCGCCGCGGTGCTGTCCTCGAACGAGCCCCAGCCCTCTTCCTGGTACAGGGGAACGTCCGAGTCGGCGGGCGGATTCAGCGCCACCGCACGCGAGCTGACCGTCACGCCCTTGGCGTTGATGTCCTTGACCATGTTCCACGTGAAACCGCCGGAAACGGTCGCCAGATACGTCGTGCTCGGGTCCACGCCGGGCAGTCCGTCGGCCTTCAGCGCCTTGTCGAGCGGAGCGATCAGTGCGCCGGGCAGGGCGTTGACCTGGTCCGTCTTCAGCGAGTCGGGGAGTTCGTACGAGCCGACGATCTTGTATGCGCCGTCGAAGCCGCGGGCGGTGACGGTGGAGCCCACCTTCAGGCCACTGCTCTCGAGGAAGTGCGTGGTGGCGGCGACCTCGTCGGACTTCTGCGGGAAGCGGCCGCTCTTGAGGGCCAGGATGCCCTGGGCGATCGGATCCGAGGCCTTCAGCTCGCGGATCTCGGTCTGCAGCAGTCCGTGTGTCGTACGCAGCCTGGCCTGGCCTGTGGAGTCCGTCAGGGACTTGGATCCCGCCGGCAACGTCTTGGTGACGTCGGTGGAACCCTCGGGATAGGGCTTGTTGTCGAAGTCGCCGACCGGCGTGTAGCTCTGGCCGTCGGGTGTCTGATGGACGGGAGCGCCGCCCATGTCGGGGTCGGACAGCCGGGCGTCTGCGGCGCCCAGCTCCCGCTCCAGGCGCTGTTCGGTGGAGAGTTCGGCGCTGCGCACCGTCAGGTCCGCAGCACTCACACCGAGGATGGGCAGGGCGATCATCGCCAGGACGAGAAAGCTGCGTCCCTTGGAGCGCCAGGCGTCGCGGCGCGCGATCCGGATCGCGGCGCGCCAGGAGTGGTACCAGGTCGTCACAGCTCGGCCGCCTGGCTGGTGAGCAGCGAGTCGGCCTGGCTGCGGACGGTCTGGTCGACGACGGCTCCGTCGCGCAGGAAGACCACGCGGTCGGCCCATGCCGCGAAGCGGGGCTCGTGGGTGACGAGGATGCCGGCTGCTCCGGCGTCACAACGGGCGCGCAGCAGAGCGAGGACGGACTCGCCGGTCTCGGAGTCCAGCGCGCCGGTCGGCTCGTCCGCGAGGACCAGGCGGCGGTCGCCGACGAGCGCGCGGGCGATGGCGACCCGCTGCTGCTGACCGCCCGACATCTCGTCGGGGAAGCGGTCGGCGAGGTGGCCGAGCTCCATCTCCTCGAGTGCGGCAACGGCCTCGCCTCGGGCCTTGCGGGCGGAGATGCCGTCGAGTTCACGGGGAAGGGCGACATTCTCGGCGGCCGTGAGGGCCGGGATGAGGTTGTAGTCCTGGAAGACATAGCCGATGCTGCGGCGGCGCAGGGCGGCCAGCGTCTTACGGTCGGCGGTCGTGATGTCGGTGTTCTCGACGATCACCCGCCCCGACGTGGGGGTGTCCAGACCGCCGGCGATGGTGAGCAGCGTCGACTTGCCCGAGCCGGAGGGGCCCATGACAGCGACGAGTTCACCGGGGAAGACATCGAGGTTGACCCCGCGCAGGGCATGGACCTCGGTGGCGCCGCTGCCGTGCACACGGGCCAGTTCCTGGAGTTGCAACACGGGTTGCCGTGACTGCTGTGGCTGCTGTGACTGTCGATCGGACATGAGCGGGTCCCCCTTGGGCGGATGCGTACATGCGAGCGGAGCGGTTGTACGGACAGGTGTGGTCGGCCGTTCGGCCGGTTCGGCTCGATGAGCCGGTGGACCGTATGGGCCGGTTGGCCGAGTACACAGGTCGGCCGGGTGCGGCGGAGCGGCCTGTGCGGCCGCCGTTGCCGCGGCGGCCGTGGCGTTACGTGACCTCGAGACCGTGGGCCTTGAGGTCGCAGGAACCTGAGACCGTCAGGTCGTCGGTCGCCGAGGTCCCAGGCCCGGTGCGGCGGTGAGGCCGCGTGGTCCGTCGTACGTATGGGTTCGGGTTCGTACAGGTGCCGGACAGGGCGATCGCGGAACAGGTGCCGGACGGGTCGGTGCGCGTCGCCGGGCGGTGGCTACGGCGACCATGGGTGCGCCGACGGGGATGCCGAGTGCGACGTGGCAGGGGGCGGGGCGGGAGGTGCGCTCGGCGGAGTCTGCGGCGGAGCCGCCGGCGCGGATGCGGCCGTCGGGTGCCCGGCTCCCCGACCGGCCGCCGCAGAGAGCCTGATGAGCCGCACTTCGCAGTGGTCGAGCCAGCGCGCTTCGGCCTCGGTCTGGAAGATCAGCTGCTCCAGCACGAGCAGCCATGCCACGTCGTCGCGCTCCTGCGATCCCCCGTTCTCGATGGCCGCGAGCGCCTGGGCCTTCAGACGCGTGTAGTCCTGCATCGCCTTCACCGTGTGGTGGCGCTGCGACTGGATGACTGCGCGGATGTCCACCCCGCATGCGCCGACCGCCATGGCGAGCTTGATGGCCAGCTCGTCACGCGGCGGGCTGCTGCGGTCCACGGGCGTCTCGAACCAGGTCTTCAGCTCGGTGCGCCCGGCCTCGGTGATGACGTACAGCGCATGGCCCGCCTCGTCCTCGCCGTTCAGGGCGACCATCCCGTCGCGTTCCAGGCGGTTGAGGGTCGTGTAGACCTGGCCGACGTTGAGCGGCCACGTCGCGCCGGTGCGCGACTCGAACTCCGAACGGAGCTGTGAGCCGTATCGAGGGCCGTGCTCTAGGAGGGCCAGTAGCCCGTGACGGATGGACATACTCAGTATGTATACCGAGTATGTCGACGGCCCTCAACCGTCGCCAGACGGACTCACGGCCTCCGTCCTGAGGAGGAGGGGAGGGTCAGCGGCGCCGCAGCCTCAGTCCCAGGAAGCCGATTCCGAGCCCCATGAGTGCCATTCCGGCCCCGAGCGAGAGCGGGGAGATCTGCTGTCCGACGGGGGCGGTGGTGCCCTGGGGGGCCTGGTGACGGGCGGCGGCGGGCGTGCTGGAAGTCGGCGCCGGCACCCATGTGCCCGCCACTTCGCCGAGGTCCTCCCGCTCGCGTGCCGCATCCTCCTCAGGAGGGGTGTCCTCGGGGGCGAGCGATTCCGGCGGCGAGGGCGTGGGTGGGATCTCGCGCCCGGGCCGCGGTCGCCCCTCCGCGGCCTGACGCCCGGCGAGGGACGTCGACGGGGCCGGCTTCGCCGTCGGGGCGGCGGCGGGGGCGGGGCCCGAACGCTCGTCGCAGTGGGCGACCGGGACGGTGATCAGGAAGAGCGAGACAGCAGTGATCGCGCACCGAGCGCGGAGCTTTGGAGTCACCGGGTGGCCCCCTCCCAAGCTGAGTCGCCGTCACCGAGATGGTGAAGTCAGCGTCACACGAGGGAACATTTCCGGCATCTCGGGCGTGGCAACGGCGGCGGCCCGGCACGCGCGCGTAAGGCGCGTGTGCCGGGCCGCCGCCGTCGGACGGGCTCGGGCTACTCCGGGTAGCCCGTGGAGACCTCAAGGGTGAAGGTCGCTTCGTCCTCGGAGACCTCTGTGTCGGCCAGCGGGAATTGCGAGACGACGATGTCCTTGCCCCACTGGGCGTGGGGGACTTCCTTGATGTCGAGTTTCCATCCCCGAGTGGCCGCGCACTCCTTCACCGACAGGATGTCCTTGTAGACGAAGTCGGGGGCCTGGACCTTGGACGGGTCGTTGTACCCCTCCCGGGCCTCCGAGCACTTCGTCGACTCGATCTTCCGGTTGCGCTCAGGACCCTTGTAGCCCGCCTGCTGTGAAGCCGAGTTCGTCGGGTCGCCGCCCGTCTGACCGCCCGGATCCTCCTTGTTCAGCGCGATCGCGGTGATCACGCCGCCGATCGCCAGTACGGCTACCGCGATCGCGCCGATGATCACCGGCATGTTCCGCCTGCCGCCACCACCGCCACCACCGCCGGTGCCGGCCGGTGCGGCGTGCGGCGCCATCGTGTACGGAGGCGGGGTGGAGGCCGCCGGAGCTGGTGTCTGGTACGCCGGCGCCGCCTGGTACGCCGGGGCCTGCGGGGGCCCCGGGTAGCCGTAGTGCGGCGTGGGGGCCGGCGTCGGCGGGCCGTAGGGGCCGGGCTGGTAGGGCGTCTGCACGCTCTGCGGCGCCGGGGTCGACTGGTCCAGTGGAGGGAAGACCGCCGAGCCCACGCCCGCGCCACTGCTCGTCGGCGTACCACCGATGATCACCGGTGCGCCGGTCTGCCCGGCCGCCGCGACCCGCGCGCACTCGTCGCGCATCGCAGCGGCGCTCGGGAAACGCTCGTTCGGGTTCTTCTTCAGGGCCCGGGCGACCAGGGCGTCCATCGCGGGGGTGACGGAGCGGTTGATCGTGGACGGGGCGACCGGCTCCTCCTGCACGTGCGCGTACGCGATCGCCAGCGGCGAGTCCGCCTCGAACGGCAGCCGGCCGGTCAGCAGCTGGAAGAGCATGATGCCGACCGAGTAAAGGTCGGAGCGGGCGTCCACGCCGCGCCCCAGCGCCTGCTCCGGCGAGAGGTACTGCGGGGTGCCGACCACCATGCCGGTCTGCGTCATGGACGTCACACCGGACTGCATGGCACGCGCGATGCCGAAGTCCATCACCTTGACGATGCCGCGCTTGGTCATCATCACGTTGCCGGGCTTGATGTCCCGGTGGACCAGGCCCATTTCATGGCTGGTCTCCAGTGCGGCCAGCACGTCGGCCGTCACCTTGAGCGCCTTGTCGGCCGGCATCGCGCCGTACTGCTGGATGTCCGCGCCCAGCACCGACCCGAGGGGCTGCCCTTCCACGTACTCCATGACGATGTACGGCATCAGAGCGCCGTCCAGCTCGTCCTCACCGGTGTCGAAGACCGACACGATGTTGGTGTGCGAGAGCTTGGCGACCGCCTGTGCCTCACGCCGGAACCGCTCGCGGAAGGACTGCTCGCGCCCGAGTTCGGTGTGGAGCGTCTTGATGGCGACCTGGCGGTCCAGGGCGGAGTCATAGGCCAGGTACACGGAGGCCATACCGCCCTCGCCGAGCAGGTCGCGAAGCTGGTACCGGCCGCCCGCGACCGAACCACCCGCGTAGCGGCCCTGTGCGCCGTCCTGGCTCATGACTGTGCATCCCCCTCGGCGCGAAGGCCCGACGGCCGTCGACGGTTCGCGTTGTTTCTGGTGTCCGTGCGTCGGTGATCCACGTGTTCGTGAACCGCGCGCTCGTGATCCACGTATTCGTGATCGACGGCGCATGATCCGCAATACACGACCGTGATCCCGTATTACAAGGGGCAAGTCTGCCCCAGGGGTCCGGCACGTCAAGCGGGGTGCCCGTTCCGTGACCGTACGCACAAGAAGCGTCTCGGAAGCGTTACAGGACCCGCATGGAATTTGCGCAGGTCGCTGGACAGCGGGTTTGATGGCCGGTCTCTCTCGGGACAGGCCCGCCACGTGAAGGCTGTAGCGTGACGTGGCACAGGGCCCGGTGACATGGCGGACCCCGCAGGCACAGCACGCACGCGGACAGAAACGACGGCGAGGACTGATGGCACCCGAACCCGAGGCAAACGGCGGCGGCGTGCCGGATTCGGCGGACGCCTTTGGCATCGGCGGACTGGTCGGCGACGGCCGTTACCGCCTGACGCATCGCCTCGGCCGGGGTGGCATGGCCGAGGTGTTCGCGGCGGAGGACGTACGTCTGGGTCGTACCGTCGCCGTCAAGCTGCTGCGCGCGGACCTGGCCGAGGACCCGGTCTCCAAGGCCCGCTTCACCCGCGAGGCACAGTCGGTCGCGGGCCTCAACCACCATGCGGTGGTGGCGGTCTACGACTCCGGCGAGGACGTGGTCGGCAACCAGACCGTCCCCTACATCGTGATGGAGCTCGTCGAGGGCCGCACCATCCGCGATCTGCTCGTCAATGCCGAAGCCCCGCCGCCCGAGCAGGCGTTGATCATCGTATCCGGTGTGCTCGAGGCACTCGCCTACTCCCACCAGCACGGCATCGTGCACCGTGACATCAAGCCCGCCAACGTCATCATCACCGACTCCGGCGCGGTGAAGGTGATGGACTTCGGCATCGCCCGCGCCCTGCACGGCGCCCAGTCGACGATGACCCAGACCGGCATGGTCATGGGAACGCCGCAGTACCTCTCCCCCGAACAGGCGCTGGGCAAGGCCGTCGACCACCGCTCCGACCTGTACGCGACGGGCTGTCTGCTCTACGAACTCCTCGCCCTGCGGCCCCCGTTCACCGGTGAGACCCCGCTCTCCGTCGTCTACCAGCACGTCCAGGACATCCCTGTCCCGCCGTCCGAGGTCTCGGACGTCGTGCCGCCGGAGCTCGACGGACTGGTGATGCGCTCGCTCGCCAAGGACGCGGACGACCGGTTCCAGAGCGCGGAGGAGATGCGCGGACTGGTGCAGTACGCGCTGCAGATGCTGCAGCAGCAGGGCAGCCACACCGGCGCCTGGAACACCGGCCCGGTCGAGATGTACGACGGTGGCCCGACCCCCGCGATGGGCATGACGGGGGCGACCGCCGCGATGCACCCCATGCACGGCGAGACCTCGCAGGGCCCGCTCCTGCCTCCGGTGAACCCCGACGACGGTGGGTACGACGGCGGCTATCACGGGGGCGGGGGCAACAGGGGCGGCGGCCGCAGCAAGGTGTGGCTGTTCGCGGCGCTCGCGGTGGTCGCGATCGCCGCGGGCATCGCGTTCGCGCTGGACCGGGCGAACAACACCGGCGGAACCACGGACGACACGACGATCTCCCAGACGCCGACGCAGACGGACGAGGAACCCACGCCGACCGACGAGCCGACCGACGAGCCGACCGAGCCGGACGACTCGACCGGCGGAGACGAGCTGCCGTCGTGGACGCCGACGCCCACTCCGTCGTACACCGAGAGCACGCCGCCGACACCCACGGACGACCCGACGACCACGGACCCGACGGAGCCGACCGACGAACCGACGGACGAGCCGACGGACGAGCCGACGGAGCCGACCGACGAACCGTCGACACCCGGCACCTCGGAGGGGAACACGGGCGCCCCCGGCGGTGAGGTCTGACCGCCCCCGCGGGCCGTTCCACCCGGCGAACGCCTCCTCACCCGGCGAACGCATCGCGCACCGCCTCGTACTCCTTCGTCCACCAGACCGCCAGGGCCGACACCGCCGGAAACTGCGGGTCGGCCCTTCGGTCGTCGAGCTGATAGCGCCAGCGCAGTATCCAGAAGTCGTTGAGCCGCTCCCACCACACCCGGTGGACCGCCGCCGCCAGTTCCCGCGCGTCCGCGCCCGCGGCGCGGCGGTACGCCCGCGCGTAGGCGCGTACCTTCGTCAGCTCCAGTTCACCGGCCGGCTGTACGAAGAAGATCGCCGCGGCCCGTACCGCCTCCTCCGCACGCGGCTGGACCCCCAGCCGGTCCCAGTCGACGATCGCGGCCGGCTCGGCGCCCCGGTACAGCAGGTTCAGCGGGTGGAAGTCCCCGTGCACCCAGCCACCGCCGCCGCCCGGCGGCGGTCTGCGGTCGGCGTACCGCGCCAGCAGGGTGCGGCGCTGGAGCAGCCGGTGCTCGGCGAGAGTGTCGAAGGAGTCCCGCGGGCGCACGGTGCGGGAGTGCACCAGCAGCTCCTCGATGAGCGCGAAGGTCTCCTGTGGGTCGGCGCTCTCGTACGCGGCCTGCGCTCCCTGGCCCGGTTCCATGACACGGGCCAGGCAGGTGTGCACCAGGCCGAGGAGGGAACCCAGCCGCCGGCACTGGGCGGTGCTGAGCTGGGCGCCGTTGCGATGGCGGCCGTCGATCCAGGGGTGCAGGGCGTAGCACCGGCCGCCGATGACCGCGACCGTGGTGCCGTCGGCGCCCTCGACGGGCGGGGCCACGGGCACACCGAGTGCCTGAAGGCGCTTCGTCGCGTCGTGCTGACGCGAGATGGCCTCGTGGTCGCCGTCAAGATGGTGCTTGAGGAAGTACGCCCCGCGGGTGGTGGCGAGGCGGTAGCCGCGGTTGAGGAGTCCCTGGGTGACGGGCTTGCAGGAGAGCGGCTCGCCGGGGAGGCGGTAGCGGCGCAACAGCGCGCCGACGGGTGGGGCAGGAGCAGATGAGCGCGGCACCCGCCAGATGTTAGATCACGCAGCGTGTCGAAACGGATGCGCTGGACTTTCGTCCAAGTGGTCCAGTACATGCACGGTCACTGACTGCGGCTCGTGCGCAGGAAGGCCGGATCGAGTTCCACCTACTCGGCGGTGCCGGTGAACTGCACCTTCCACAGCACCACGGCACCCGAGCCGTCCAGACTGCTCCGAACGGCCCGCCCTCGAACGAGTGACATGCGCCCGGCAGCCGTACGTCGATCGGTGACGTCAGCGGCGCTGCCGCTCCGCCTGCATCCGGGCACGGCTGCCGGGCACGCCGCCGCCTGCGACCGCCGCTCCAGCACGCGATCGGTCGCCACCGGGCGAGGAGCGACGTGCCGGCCGCAACGTCCCGCCCACCGGTCGGCAGCTCATTCCCGCGGATCGCCTTGAGCACATGACCCGAGGCCCCGGACATGATCGCGTCGAAGGGTGCCCCGTCGTTCCCGTACGAGGTGGGCATGGGCCATTTGATGTTTCCGTTGAGCGAACGGACCTCGCGACAGACCTCGACGCCGCTGCCGCCCGGCAGCCGCACACCGAGTACAGCGACGTCGGGGCGGGTCGCAGGGACCTGACCAGCGCATCTGCGGCCGTCCCGCCCTCGCCGACGACCTCGGCGCCACCCTCGGCGGAGAGCAGTTCGTACCTGCCAGGCCGGACAACCTCATGATCGCCCTGGAGGAAAACACTGATTTTTCTACTTTCGAGTATGAAAGCAGTCTCACACATTGACTCTTCCCGTGTCCGGGGTGACCGGGATAACGTGCCCGTGTTCCGGCGGCCCGCGCGGCCGACCAGTGCCCTGACCAGCAGGTGTTCCCACATTTCTCGATTTACTTGGAAATCCAAGCAAAATCGCAGGTCAAATGGGGTTTCGCAGTAATGTGAATCACTGGGTAACGTGCCTGTGACAGGGCACTCGCCGGAGCACCTGTCACGCCTGATTCCGGCCGAGTCGCACCCACCCCGTGCACAGGGCTGGATCCAGGCGGGAGCCTCCCCTTGCCTTGGGCGGGGGCGACACCAGGCCACACCGGCGAACCCGGGGGCCGGACCGACGGAGGAGCACGCACGTGACCGTGGAGAGCACTGCCGCGCGCAAGCCGCGACGCAGCAGCAAGCGCGTGAGCGCGGCCAAGACACAGAGTTCCGAGCCCCAGCTCGTACAACTGCTGACGCCCGAGGGTGAGCGCGTCCAGCACCCCGAGTACGACATCGATCTGACCCCCGACGAGCTGCGCGGCCTGTACCGGGACATGGTCCTCACGCGCCGCTTCGACGCGGAGGCGACCGCCCTGCAGCGCCAGGGCGAACTGGGACTGTGGGCTTCACTGCTGGGTCAGGAGGCCGCCCAGATCGGCTCGGGACGCGCCCTGCGCGACGACGACTACGTCTTCCCGACCTACCGGGAGCACGGCGTCGCCTGGTGCCGCGGTGTCGACCCGACGAATCTGCTCGGCATGTTCCGCGGAGTGAATCACGGCGGCTGGGACCCGAACAGCAACAACTTCCACCTGTACACGATCGTCATCGGCTCGCAGACGCTGCATGCGACGGGCTACGCGATGGGCGTGGCCAAGGACGGCGCCGACTCGGCCGTGATCGCGTACTTCGGCGACGGCGCGTCCAGCCAGGGCGACGTCGCCGAGTCGTTCACGTTCTCCGCGGTCTACAACGCCCCGGTGGTGTTCTTCTGCCAGAACAACCAGTGGGCGATCTCCGAGCCGACCGAGAGGCAGACCCGCGTCCCGCTGTACCAGCGCGCGCAGGGCTTCGGCTTCCCCGGCGTCCGCGTCGACGGCAATGACGTGCTCGCCTGCCTGGCCGTGACCCGGTCCGCGCTGGAGCGGGCCCGCCGTGGCGAGGGGCCGACGCTGGTCGAGGCGTTCACGTACCGCATGGGTGCGCACACCACCTCGGACGACCCCACGAAGTACCGGCACGACGACGAGCGGGTGGCGTGGGAGGCGAAGGACCCGATCCTGCGGCTCCGTACGTATCTGGAGAACGAGGGGCACGCCGACGAGGCGTACTTCACCGCGCTGGACGAGGAGAGCGACGCGCTCGCCAAGCGGGTGCGCGAGGCGGTGCGGGCCATGCCCGACCCGGATCCCATGGCCATCTTCGACAATGTCTACGCCGACGGGCACTCGCTCGTGGACGAGGAGCGCGCCCAGTTCGCCGCCTACCAGGCGTCGTTCGCCGAGGAGGGCAACTAGTCATGGCTGTACAGAAGCTCCCTCTCGCGAAGGCGCTCAACGAGTCGCTGCGCAAGGCCCTCGAGACCGACCCCAAGGTTCTGATCATGGGCGAGGACGTCGGCAAGCTCGGCGGCGTCTTCCGGATCACCGACGGACTGCAGAAGGACTTCGGCGAGGACCGGGTCATCGACACCCCGCTCGCCGAGTCCGGCATCGTCGGCACCGCGATCGGACTTGCGCTGCGCGGCTACCGCCCGGTGGTGGAGATCCAGTTCGACGGGTTCGTCTTCCCTGCCTACGACCAGATCGTCACGCAGCTCGCAAAGATGCACGCGCGTGCTCTCGGCAAGATCAAGCTGCCTGTCGTCGTCCGGATCCCCTACGGCGGCGGAATCGGCGCGGTCGAGCACCACAGCGAGTCCCCCGAGGCGCTCTTCGCGCATGTCCCGGGCCTCAAGGTGGTCTCGCCCTCGAACTCCTCCGACGCCTACTGGATGCTCCAGCAGGCCATCCAGAGCGACGACCCGGTGATCTTCTTCGAGCCGAAGCGCCGCTACTGGGACAAGGGTGAGGTCGATGTCGACGCGATCCCCGGCCCGCTGCACAAGGCCCGCGTCGCCCGTGAGGGCGCCGACCTCACCCTCGCCGCCTACGGCCCGATGGTGAAGGTCTGCGTGGAGGCTGCCGCCGCGGCGGCCGAGGAGGGCAAGTCGGTGGAGGTCCTCGACCTGCGCTCGATGTCCCCGATCGACTTCGACACCATCCAGTCCTCGGTCGAAAAGACCGGCAGGCTGGTCGTCGTCCACGAGGCGCCGGTCTTCTACGGCTCCGGTGCGGAGATCGCCGCTCGTATCACCGAGCGGTGCTTCTACCACCTGGAGGCCCCGGTCCTGCGGGTCGGCGGCTTCCATGCCCCGTATCCGCCGGCCCGGGTCGAGGAGGAGTACCTTCCGGGTCTGGACCGGGTACTCGACGCCGTCGACCGCTCGCTCGCGTACTGAGGAGTGCCGTGACCATGACTGCAGACACTTCACTCCGCTTCCGCGAGTTCAAGATGCCCGACGTGGGCGAGGGGCTCACCGAGGCGGAGATCCTCAAGTGGTACGTCCAGCCCGGCGACGCCGTCACCGACGGCCAGGTCGTGTGCGAGGTCGAGACGGCGAAGGCGGCCGTCGAGCTGCCGATTCCGTACGACGGTGTGGTGCACGAGCTGCGCTTCGAGGAGGGCACGACCGTCGACGTCGGCACGTCGATCATCACGATCGACGTGGCGCCGGGGTCGGGTCCCGTCGAGGAGCCGCCGCCGGCGGCCACCGAGCCCTCGCTCGCGGCCGCTGAGCCGGAGGAGGAGGCCCAGCCGCAGGGCCGTCAGCCCGTGCTCGTCGGCTACGGCGTCGCGGAGAGCTCCACCAAGCGCCGCCCCCGCAAGGCCACGGCCGGCGTTCCGGAGCAGGCCGCTGCCGCCGCCGTCCAGGCCGAGATGAACGGCCACGGGACCACTGCCCCGGCCGGTCCGCGCCCGCTGGCGAAGCCGCCGGTGCGCAAGCTCGCCAAGGACCTCGGTGTCGATCTGGCGCAGATCACCCCGACCGGCCCGGACGGCATCATCACCCGCGAGGACGTGCACGCGGCGGCCGCACCCGCTCCGGCCGCGGCGCCGGCCGTCGCGCCCGTGGCCATGCCCGCGCCGGAGCCGGCTCCGGCAGGGGCGGCAGGGGCGGAGGCGGCTGGGGCACCCGTCGCCGGTCTGCGCGAGACCCGTGTCCCGATCAAGGGCGTACGGAAGGCGACCGCCGCCGCGATGGTCGGCAGCGCCTTCACCGCGCCGCATGTCACGGAGTTCATCACGCTCGACGTGACCCGCACGATGAAGCTTGTCGAGGAGCTCAAGGCTGACAAGGACATGGCGGGGCTGCGGGTCAATCCGCTGCTGCTGATCGCCAAGGCACTACTGGTCGCGATCAAGCGGAACCCCGGGGTCAACGCCTCCTGGGACGAGGCCAACCAGGAGATCGTGCAGAAGCACTACGTCAACCTGGGCATCGCGGCGGCCACGCCGCGCGGTCTCATCGTGCCGAACATCAAGGACGCGCACGAGAAGACCCTGCCCGAACTGGCGCAGTCGCTGGGCGAACTGGTCGCCACGGCCCGCGAGGGCAAGACCACCCCGGCGGCGATGCAGGGCGGCACGGTGACCATCACCAACGTCGGCGTCTTCGGTGTCGACACCGGTACGCCGATCCTCAACCCTGGTGAATCCGCGATCCTCGCGGTCGGTGCGATCAAGCTCCAGCCCTGGGTCCACAAGGGCAAGGTCAAGCCCCGTCAGGTCACCACACTGGCGCTCTCCTTCGACCATCGTCTGGTCGACGGCGAACTGGGCTCCAAGGTCCTTGCGGATGTCGCGGCGATTCTGGAGCAGCCGAAGCGGCTCATCACCTGGGCCTGATGTCCTGTTTCACGTGAAACGCCCGGCCGGGTTA
Organism: Streptomyces sp. NPDC006208; assembly: GCF_040613775.1. NCBI lineage: Bacteria > Bacillati > Actinomycetota > Actinomycetes > Kitasatosporales > Streptomycetaceae > Streptomyces > Streptomyces sp. NPDC006208. The sequence continues at coordinate 87,039 of NZ_JBEXSW010000007.1, forward strand.
TTCCGGCCGGGCGTTCGCGTTGCCTGCCAGCAGCCGACCGGCCTGTCCCGCCCTCGCGCCGCTGTTTCTCAGGCCGCCGGGACCGGGCAGGAAGCGCACCTCAGTAAGTGGTGCAGTGCGGCGACCGCGCACAGCTGTGTGCGGCTGATGTCCCCCAGTTTCGCGCGCATATTGGCGACATGGAATTTGACGGTCCGCTCTTTGACCGTCAATTCCGCTGCGGCAGTCGCATCGTCAACCGCGTCCCGGAGAGCGACGAGTACGTCGTGCTCACGAGCGGACAGTCGTGGAAGCCGCTGGATTGCGCCCATGACGACACCCTGGATTGCTGTCATTCAGCCCCCCGTCCCCTGAAGTGCCCTGTCAATTTAGGCAGTTGAACGCTTCGGTGCCAGCGGATAGCCTCGAGATTCGCCAAGATCGCTACGGGGGGTAATCGCGCGTAAACAGATCACTGCCATGACCGCGACGGCCCTGATGGCGACGGCGACGGTGGTCGGCGGGTGCCGGTCAGGCTTCGGCCGAGAGCGAGGGCGACGGATACCGCGATGCGGGCGAGGTCTGCTTCTTCTCGCACTCGGGCAGCACGGACCTGTCGACGTCCAACGGTTGGCATCGCGACACCTTCTGCACCCGTCCGCAGTGGACGGACCTGCTCTACGTCTGGAAGAACAGCCCGACCGAAAAGTACCCGCTGTACGACGGCACGGACGGATCGGTCATGAATGCAACGGGCACCTGGAACCGGGACACCGGCAAGGTGGTGCGCAGCTACTACAACTCGGGCTGGGGCGGCCGTTACTGCACCGTCCCCAAGGGCGGCAGGGTGAATGTCTTCGGCAACAGCCTTGACAACAGGGCCAATTCGCACGCCTTTATCTGATCCTTTTGACGGTCGAGGTCGTATGCGCGTGAACAGACGCACCATCGCGCTCCTGGGCGCCCTGCTCCTCGCCACCGGCTGCTCCGCCACGGGCGGCCCGGAATCGAAGGGGCAGGGCGGCAAGGAGCCGCCGCTCGACACCGCACTGACCGTGCGGACGGGCAGCGACGGGGCGATCGACCACAGGGGATACCAGGCCGCCCACTGGGCAGAACTGGTGAGGGACCGATGAGCGAGAGCGGCACGAGCAGCGACAGCAACAGGAGCGAGGGACACCGAAGGCGCCGGCGGCTGCTTCTCGGCGTGGCCGGCGGTGCCGTGCTGCTCACTGCTGCCGCAGTGCTCGCCTCCACCGGCATCAAGTCACCGGCCCAGGCCGCTGCGGACGCGGGCCCGCCGCCGGCCGATGTGCTGACCGCGCCCGTCGAGCGCCGGGTGCTCACGGACTCCCTGGTGGTACGCGGCACGGTCGTGGCCGGCCAGACCCTGACCGTGGCGCCCGTCGTCGCCGGCGGGGGCGAGGGTGGGGCCGTGAAGCCCGTCGTCACCAAGCTGCCCCTCAAGGCCGGGAAGACGTTCAAGGGAGGCCAGTTGCTCGTGGAGATCTCCGGACGGCCGGTCTTCGCGCTGAAGGGCAGGATCCCGGCGTACCGCGACCTGAAACCCGGAGCGGAAGGCGACGATGTCGCCCAGCTGCAGCGGGCGCTGTCCGCACTCGGCCACGGCACCGGCACGGACGCGCCCGGCCGCTATGGCACGGGGACCAAGGCGGCGCTCAACGCGCTCTACCGGGCACTCGGTTACGAACCGCAGCCCGCCCAGCCCGACGCCGAGGAGAGCACCAAGGCCGCGCAGGCCACCGTGACCGCGGCCCGGCGTGCCTGGCAGGACACCGAGCCGGGCGTCGCCAGGACCCGGGCGTCCGAGGACTATGCGGCGGCACGGGCGGAGTTGGCGGCCATCGAGGCCCGGAGCGGACCGATGCTCCCCGTCGGCGAGGTCGTCTATCTGGAGAGCTTCCCGGCGCGGGTGGACAGCCTGGGGGTACGGCTCGGCGGCGAGGCGGGCACCGAGGTGATGACCGTCTCCGCCGGGCGGCTCGTCGTCGAGGGGAACCTCGCCCCGCACGAGAAGGGCCTGGTGCGAGCCGGTCTGAAGGTGCTGATTCACTCCGAGCTCACCGGCACGGAGGCGGTGGGCAGGGTCGGCCCGGTCACCGAAGGCATCGCGGCTCCGGCCGCTCCGGGCGCCTCGGGCGCCGAGCAGGAGGGGCAGACACAGCCGGAGAACGGCGGGCTGCCCGGCTTCACCATGCATGTGACCCCGGACGAGCCGCTGCCGCCCGAACTCGCAGGCCAGGACGTACGGCTGACGGTCCAGGCCGCGTCTTCCGACGGCAAGGTGCTGGTGGTCCCGGTGTCCGCGGTGTTCGCGGGCGCGGACTCCCGTACGACGGTGATGGTCGCCGGACCCGGAAAGACCGGCGACACCCGCCGCCGGGTCGAGGTGCGCGTGGGGATCTCGGGCGACGGCTTCGTGGAGGTGCAGCCGGTGCGCGGCGGACGTCTGTCCGAGGGCGACCGGGTCGTGGTGGGCGAGACGAAGGCCGGCGCGCCGTGACCGGGCCGGACCCGACGGACGCGCGTCCGACCGGTCCCACCGGGACCGTGTCCGCCCCGGCGGGGCATGGCGGTGTGACCGGTCCGCACGATGCGCCGCCGGGCGGAAGCGGGGTCGCGCGGGGGCAGGCTGATGGGCCGTCGGCCCGCCCGGTGTGCGGTGCGGCGGGCGTGCGTCCGGCCGGAGTGGTGCCCGGCGATGCGGAGGGTGCCCCCGGGGGCGGTGCCGGTGCGGCGGGCGTGCGTCCGGCCGCAGCGGTGCCCGGCGATGCGGGGGGTGCCCCCGGGGGCGGTGCCGGTGCGGCGGGCGTGCGTCCGGCCGCAGTGGTGCCCGGCGATGCGGGCGGTGCTCCCGCGGGCGGTGCCGGTGCGGCGGCGGCCGGCCCGGCCGGGACCCCCTCCGCCCCGGCGGAATGTCTTCCCGGGAACGGCGTCACGGACGCTGCACGGGCCGGGGCGCCGGACGGGTCCGTCCCGACGCAGGCCGTCCCCACGGCGGACGCGCCCGTCATCGAGCTCCGCGGCGTCGCCCTCACCTACCCCGGGCCGCCGCCTGTTCACGCACTGAGGACGGCCGACCTGACGATCGGAGCCGGTGAGTATGTGACCGTCGTCGGGCCCTCCGGCTCCGGGAAGTCCACCTTCCTCAACATCGCGGGACTGCTGGACAAGCCCACCGCCGGTACGTACCTCCTGGACGGCATCGACACCGGCGCGCTCAAGGAGGGGCCCCGAACCGCCCTGCGCGGCAGCCGGATCGGGTTCGTGTTCCAGTCGTTCCACCTGCTGCCGCTGCGCTCGGCGCTGGACAACGTCCTGCTCGCGATGGTCTACAACAACACCGTGCCGCGCGCCGAGCGACGGAAGCGGGCCACCACCGTGCTGGAGCGGGTAGGACTCGGCCACCGCGTCGACTCCCTGCCCACCCGGCTGTCCGGCGGCGAGCGCCAGCGCGTCGCCATCGCCCGGGCCCTGGTCTCCCGGCCCTCCCTGCTGCTGTGCGACGAGCCGACCGGAAACCTCGACACCGCCACCGCCGCCTCGATCCTGAAGTTGCTCGACGAGCTGCATGCGGACGGGATGACGATCGTCGTCATCACCCACGATCCGGCCGTCGCCGCCCGGGGAGCCCGCACCGTACGCATCCGCGACGGCGTGCTCAGCGAGGACTTCGGCCGCACCGCCGTGGCGGGAGCCGGGTGAACGTTCGCGATCTGCTCCAGGAAGCCGCCGCCGGCATGCTCCAGCGCCCGGCGCGCTCGGCACTCACCGCGCTCGGCACCGTTCTTGGAGTGGGCACGTTCGTCGCCGTGCTCGGGCTCACGGCGACCACCTCGTCCCAGATCGACGCCCGCTTCAACGCGCTGACCGCGACCGAGGTGGCCGTCGAGGACACCGGCGGCGCACGGCCCGACCTGGTTCCCCTCTCCTTCCCCGACGACGCCGACGCCCGCATCGAAGCGCTGGGGGGCGCCCGGCACGCCGGGGTCTACTGGACGGTCCCCCTCCCCGGGAACGAGACCGTCCGCGCCGCGCCCGTCGGTGACACCGGAGCCGGGGAGAACGTCAAGGTCGTCGCCGCGTCGCCCGGCGTTCTCGCCGCCGCCGGGCCGACGCTCGGCCAGGGCCGTACCTTCGACCGCTTCCACGACGACCGCCGCGAGCAGGTCGCCGTCATCGGCAGCGCCATGGCCGCACGACTGGGTGTCACCAGCCTGGAGACACAGCCTGCGGTGTTCATCGCCGGGCAGCCGTTCACCGTCATCGGCATCGTCTCCGACGTCGACCGCAAGCCCGATCTGCTGCTCTCCGTGATCATCCCGGCCAAGGCCGCCAAGGCCGTCTGGGGTCCGCCGGGCGAGGAGCGCGCCCGCATGATCGTCTCCACCGAGCTCGGCGCCGCCCGGCAGATCGCCCGCGAGGCACCGCTCGCCCTGGACCCCGCCCATGCGGACCGGTTCAAGGCCGTTCCGCCGCCCGACCCGAAGCAGCTGCGCTCCAGCGTCTCCTCCGATCTCGACCAGCTCTTCCTGCTGCTCGCCGGGATCTGTCTCGTCATCGGCGCGGTCGGTATCGCCAACACCACGCTCGTGGCCGTCCTGGAACGCACCGGAGAGATCGGCCTGCGCCGTTCCCTCGGGGCGCGGGGCCGTCACATCACCGCCCAGTTCCTTGCGGAGTCCGGTGCGCTCGGTCTGCTCGGCGGCCTGGTCGGCACCTCGCTCGGCACGATCACGGTGGTCGCCGTGTCCTTCGTACGGGAGTGGACGCCGGTCGTCCATCCGGCAACCGTGGCGGCCGCCCCGGCGATCGGTCTGCTCACGGGCGTGCTGGCCGGGCTCTACCCGGCGTGGCGCGCCTCCCGTATCGAGCCGGTGGAGGCGCTGCGGCGCTGAGCCCAGGGGCCGCCGATCGCCGCGGACAGCGCGAGGGCCCGTCGCGCACTGCGCGACGGGCCCTGTCCGTCCGGGGCCGGGGTGGCACCCGGGACGGGCGGTATCTCCTGGAGGACTACTTCTTGAAGCCGTAGTCCATCAGCTTCTTCGCGTCCGTGGCGCGCTGGGTCGCCGACGAGGAGGCGAGGACGGTGCCGATGACCGTCTTGTTGTTCCGGGTCGCGGCGAAGACGAGGCAGTACTTGGCCTCAGGGCCGGAGCCGGTCTTCACGCCGATGGCGCCGCTGTAGGTGCCGAGCAGCGTGTTCGTGTTGTCCCACCGCTCCATGGTGCGGGTGCTGCCGGTCTTCGTGACGGTCTTGGCCGTGTACGCCTTCGTCTTCACGATGGTGCGGAACGTGGAGTTCTTCATCGCGCTGCTGGCGATCTTCGTCAGGTCGCGCGGCGTCGAGTAGTTCGCGCCGTTCCCTATTCCGTCGAACGAGTCGAAGTGCGTGTTGCGCAGACCGAGATCCGACGCGGCCTTGTTCATCTTGCCGATGAACGACTTCACGCGCGCCGCGCGCGTCGTGCCGGAGCCGAACTTGTCGGCGAGCGCGTACGCGGCGTCGCAGCCGGACGGCAGCATCAGGCCGTACAGCAGCTGGCGGACGGTGACCTTGTCGCCGACCCTCAGCCGGGCAGACGAGGCACCCTTGGAGACGATGTAGTCGCTGTAGGCCATCTGGATCGTGACCTTGGTGTCCAGGTTGAGATTCGGCTGCGCCAGCACGACCTTCGCGGTCATGATCTTGGTGGTCGACCCGGTGGAGCGGCGGGTGTCGGCGGCCTTGGTGAACAGGGTCGTCCCGGTGCCGTTGTTCATCACGTAGCCGCCCTTGGCGACGATCGTGGGGGTCGGCAGCGTGACGGCCTGTGCCTGGCCGGCGAACGCGCCGCCCGCGAGGACCGAGCCCACGGTGAAGGTCACGACGGCAGCGCGACGCATGCCCTTGATGCCTGTTTTCAAGTTGAATGCTCCGATAAGCCGAAAGTCCTGAATTGCCCCTGTTGTGCGGACACATGAGGGTGCCGCTCCTGAAGAGACTCATGAGACGGCCGGAGGGATGTACGCGTTTCGCGATTCGGACGGAACTTCTGTTGCACCTGTGTTGTATCTAAGCTGTGCGCATGCCTGCCGCGATGGAGTCCGCGCCCGTGAAACAGCCCCCAGCCGCCGACCGCGTCTACATGCACATCAAGCAGGCCGTACTCGACCGGCGCTACCAGGGCGGCACTCTCCTCACCGAGGGCGAACTCGCCGACGCAGTGGGCGTGTCCCGTACCCCCGTGCGCGAAGCCCTCCTCAAGCTCGAGGTCGAAGGGCTGATCAAGCTCTACCCCAAGAAGGGCGCCCTCGTCCTCGCCGTCTCCGCCCAGGAGATCGCGGATGTCGTCGAAACCCGCCTGCTGGTCGAGGAGTTTGCCGTACGCAAGGCCGTGCCCGCTCCCGCCGCGCTGCTCACCCGGCTCGAAGAGCTGCTCGAGGAGCAGAAGCGGCACGCCGACGCCGGAGATCTGGCCACCGTCGCCGTGACCGACCGCTGCTTCCATGCCGAGATCGTCCGGTACGCCGGCAACGAGATCCTCTCCAGGCTCTACGACCAACTGCGCGACCGCCAGCTGCGGATGGGCGTCGCGGTCATGCAGTCGCAGCCCGACCGGATCGCCAAGAACATCACCGAGCACGCCGAGATCCTTCAACGGCTCAAGGCGGGCGACGCCGAAGGCGCGGCGGCCTGTGTGCACCGCCATCTGAGCTGGGTCAATGTGCTGGTCCGGGGTGAGGCACGGTGAGCGCGGCAGCCGCGGAGACCGCCCTGCCCGGCGATCCGCCCGGGGGCCGCCGCGCCGCCGCCGTCTGGGGCATCGGCGTCGCCGTCTACTTCGTCGCCGTCATCTTCCGTACGTCCCTGGGCGTCGCGGGCCTCGACGCCGCCGAGCGCTTCGACGTCAACGCCTCCGCCCTGTCCACCTTCTCCATCCTCCAGCTGCTCGTCTACGCGGGAATGCAGATACCCGTCGGCCTGATGGTCGACCGGCTGGGCACCAAGAAGGTCCTCACCATCGGCGTGGTGCTGTTCACCGCCGGCCAGCTGGGCTTCGCGCTCTCCCCCTCGTACGGCACGGCACTTGCCGCGCGTGCCCTGCTCGGCTGCGGCGACGCGATGACGTTCATCAGCGTGCTGCGGCTCGGCTCGCGATGGTTCCCCGCCCGCCGCGGGCCGCTCATCGCCCAGGTCGCCGCGCTCTTCGGCATGGCGGGAAACCTGGTCTCCACCCTCGTCATCGCGCGGATGCTGCACGGCATGGGCTGGACCGCCACCTTCGCGGGCAGCGCGGCGGCCGGTGTGCTCGTCCTCGTCCTGCTCCTGCTGTTCCTCAAGGACCACCCCGAGGGCCATGAGCCCCCGCCCGCGCACCACGCCGCATCCGGGTTCGTACGCAGGCAGATCGCCCGGTCCTGGCGGGAGCCGGGCACCCGGCTCGGCATGTGGGTGCACTTCACCACGCAGTTCCCCGGCATGGTGTTCCTGCTGCTGTGGGGAATGCCGTTCCTCGTCGAGGCGCAGCGGCTCTCGCGGGAGACCGCGGGCCTGCTGCTGACGCTGGTGGTGGCCTCCAACATGGTGGTCGGCCTGGTGTACGGACAGGTCATCGCCCGCCACCACGCCGCCCGCGCCCCGCTCGCGATCGGTACGGTCGCGGCGACGGCGGTGCTGTGGGCGGCCACGCTCGTCCATCCCGGCGACCGGGCGCCGATGTGGCTGCTCATCACGCTCTGCACGGTGCTCGGGGCCTGCGGACCGGCATCCATGATCGGTTTCGACTTCGCCCGTCCGGCCAATCCGCCGGAACGTCAGGGCACGGCCTCCGGAATCGTCAACATGGGTGGTTTTGTCGCCTCGATGACCACGCTGCTCGCTGTGGGCGTGCTGCTGGACGTCACCGGCGGCAGCTACCGGATCGCGTTCTCGTGCGTGTTCGTGCTCCAGGCGCTCGGGATCGCCCAGATCCTGCGGCTGCGGGCACGCTCGGCCCGGCGGGAGAGGGAACGCCTGGTGGCGAGCCGCGTCGAGGCGGTACACGTCCCGGTGTGACCCGACGGCGCCGGGCGGCCCGGCGCCGGACCGTGCGACCGTCCTACGGCGTCACCGTGAACTCGCGCAGGATCGCCGCGGCCACCTCCTGGTCACCGTCCACCTTGATCCGGTCCGCCACCGCGGCGACCCGTACCCGACCGCACGCCAGCCGGACGTAGGTCTCCCAGTCCAGACTCAGGGTCACCAGCGGGCCCAGCGAGGGCGCACCGTCGATCGTGCCTCGTCCGTCGGCGTCCACCCGTACGGTCCGCAGGAACTCCACCGGCCCGTGCACATCGAAGACGACGGCCGACTGCGCGGGCGCGCCCGCGTCCTTGGCCACCACCTTCGGCAGGGCCTCCAGCAGGCAGTCACGGGTGATGTACGCACCGGGGGAGTCGAGGTTGCCCGGCTGTCCGAGCGCGGCACGAAGATCCTGCTCGTGCACCCAGGTGTCGAACGCCCGCATCCGCATGGCGACTTCCAGGGTCTGCTCGGCTCCGAGCGGAGCGCGCACCTTGGCGTCGGGGGCGCGGTTCTCGTTGCGCAGCTGGCGGGCCCGGCGGATCATCGTGTACTCGAGCTCGGAGGTCATCTCGGGCGCGGTGTGGTGCCGGCGCACATCGACCTGCATCTCCATGTACCGGGCGAACTCGCTCTGCACGTGGTAAAGATCGCGGGGCAGCGTGTGGATCGGCCGCGGGTCGCCGAGCATCTCGCACTCCATGCCGATGACGTGCGACACGATGTCGCGCACCGACCAGCCCGGGCACGGCGTGGCACGATTCCACTCACCCTCGACGAGTGGCTGTACCAACTCGGCTATCGACTCGACTGCGTGGGTCCATGCGTCGGCGTAGGTCTGGAGGCTGGGATGGACGGTCACGGGACCCCTCGGCGGTCGTACGCGGGCATTACTGGACGGTGGGTGGGCACCCAGGGCGCTGTGGGGGTCCGGGGGTGGCCCCCGGATGTGCACAGTACGCTGCCAGATGGCACCCCGGCAGTGCTTTCGTGTGACGATCGTAGGCCTGTGTTGACCGCTCGAATGCCAGGACGGTGGTAGTGTGCGCGCCTCACTCATCCAGATCGCAGTAGACGCGGACGAATCGGTCGATTCACGAAGGCAGCGCGCGGCGGCACTGGTACGGGCGCAGCGGGACGTCGAACTGGTGATCCTGCCCGAGCTGTGGCCCGTCGGAGCGTTCGCCTACCAGCAGTTCGCCGAGGAGGCGGAGGAGCCCGGCGGGCCGACGTACGAAGCGATGGCGAAGGCCGCGAGCGACGCCGCCGTCTGGCTGCACGCAGGCTCCATCGTCGAACGGGCCCCGGACGGCACCCTCTACAACACCGCTCTCGTCATCTCCCCCACCGGCGAACTGGCGGGCACCTACCGCAAGATCCACCGCTTCGGCTTCGACAAGGGCGAAGCCGTGATGATGGGCGCCGGCGAGGAACTGGTGACCGTACAGGTGCCCGGCCTCACCCTCGGCCTCGCCACCTGCTACGACCTGCGCTTCCCCGAGCTGTTCCGGGGTCTGGTGGGCGCGGGCGCCACGGCCTTCGTCGTCCCGGCCGGCTGGCCCGCCCGCCGACGCGAGCACTGGACCCTGCTGGCCCGCGCCCGCGCCGTCGAGAATCAGGCATACGTCCTTGCCTGCGGCACCGCGGGCACCCATGCCGGCGTCGAACAGGCAGGCCACAGCGTCGTCGTCGACCCATGGGGCGAGATCCTGGCCGAGGCGGGTCCGGACGAAGAGGTGCTGACGGTGGACCTCGACGTGTCGAGGCCCGCCACCGCCCGGCGGCTGTTCCCGGCCCTGGAGGACCGCCGCCTGGGCCTGCCGGCCCCGGACATCCTGCGCTGAGTCCGTCACCCGGAGGTATCCGTCCCGGCGCAGCGTCCGCACTGTCCCTGGACACCACCGCGCCCCGGCGCGGCAGGTACCGCCTGCTCACTCCTCCGCCCGCTCCTTCTCCGCCATCCGGATCACGCACACCGCGACCGCGATCAGCAGCGCCGCGTCCGCGTCCTCCCGTACGACATCCACGCCGTACGTCTCCCGCACCCGCAGCCACCGGCGCGAGATGTGCGCGAGCAGTTCCCCGTCGTACTCGACGGCGAACTCCCGGTCCAGGATCTTCCCGCTGACATCGAGCTCGGTGCCCTCGGCGAGGGTCACCCGGTAGTGGTTGCGCAGCAGTGACAGCCGCTTGCGGCGGACGGTGGCGAGCGGCGAGCCGTCCCGCTCGATCGTCATCGCGCCGCGCAGGCCGAGCAGCTTCTGGCGCAGGGTGATCAGCACGTACCCGGACGGATCCTTGAGCTCCAGGGTGTCGCGCAGACGCAGCGCCTTGCCGTCGACGAGGAAGGCGTGACGGCCGTGCTCGTCCTCGATCCAGTAGTCGTCGCCGAGGGCGAGGAGCTTGTCGCGCACCAGATATCTCATGGCGGAATGTGTGCCCCCGCCGGGGCGGTCGGATGGGGGTACGGCTGCACGTGCACGCGTTCGGCCCCCGAGCCGATCGGCAGGGGCGGCCGACTGCACACCGGTGACAGGCAGTACACCCTCGCTGACCTGCGAGGACGCATCGTGGGGCCGAACGCTGCGGACCGACCGTCCGCAAGGTCCACATGGACAGACGGCGCTCCGGCTACGGGCAACGCATCCGGACCGTCGGGCGAAGCCGGCGGGTAGCGACACCGCCACCTGAACACCACGGCGAACGCCCCCGTAGCGGGGTTCAGTCGCCGACCTGGTGTTCCACGCGGTGACGGATGTACTCGTCCGGATGGGACCGGGCTGTCGCTACCGCCGTGTCCACCAGGGCGTGCAGCTCCGGCGGGTAGGCCGACTTACGGAGCGACAGTCCGGGAAGAATGCAGCGCCGGACGTCCAGGTGCTCGTTGTTCACGAACTCGCGCAGAGCGGCCTCGCGCCACTCGATCACCACGGCCGAGCCGTCATCAGGCTCCGCCGGGTCGGCGACACCGGGGTTCTCCGCCCGCACGAGGGGCATCCGCAGGGGCAGAGCCGACCAGTACCAGGCCCGCGCGGCGCCCGCCCGCTCACGGTCCGTGCCCGTCCGCAGGTACCCGAGCAGCGCGGATTGCACGCGCTTGTGCCCGAACGCGTTCAGAGTCGGCTCGACGAACTGACGGTTGAAGCTCGGATCGGGATCGTGGACGGCGGCCTTGACCAGCGCGTCGAAGGACTCCTCGGAGAGATTCAGTCCTCGGCGGCAGGCGTCGCGCAGTGCCGCCCGGGCGAGGTGCTCCCAGGTTCGCCGATCGCCGGGCTCCGGCTCCGGAGCGACATCGAGCCCGAGGACCCGGACGACGTCCGCCAGGCACCTGGAGAACGCCTCCCGGCGGTCCTCCGGACGCTCAGGCAGCGCCATGAACCCCTGTACCGGCAGCGTCGTCCCACCGGCAGCCGTCTCGTTCCCGTCCCCAGCCAACAGTCGTCCCCCTGTCGTAGGCCTTGCCGTACGTGCGTGATCCGGCGTCATACCAGGATGGCAAGCTTGAAGCATGAACGATGCCGCCTCGGCGCCCACCCCCGCGCCCGTGCCCCGCCGTGCCCGTGTCCGTGCCCCCGAGCTGATCGGCAAGGGCGGTTGGCTCAACACCGGTGGCAAAGAGCTCACTCTCGCCGACCTGCGAGGCAAGTGCGTTGTTGTCGATTTCTGGACATTCTGCTGTGTGAATTGTCTGCATGTCCTGGACGAGCTCCGTGAGCTCGAGGAGAAGCATCGCGACACCGTCGTGATCATCGGGGTCCACTCGCCCAAGTTCGTGCACGAGGCCGACCACCAGGCCGTCGTCGACGCGGTCGAGCGCTACCAGGTGCACCACCCCGTGCTCGACGACCCCGAGCTCGCCACCTGGAAGCAGTACGCCGTGCGGGCGTGGCCCACGCTCGTCGTGATCGACCCCGAGGGGTACGTCGTCGCGCAGCACGCGGGCGAAGGGCATGCACACGCCATCGAGAAGCTCGTGGAGGAGCTCGAGGCCGAGCACGCCGCCAAGGGGACGCTGCGGCGCGGGGACGGACCGTATGTGGCGCCCGAGCCTGTCGCCACCGATCTTCGGTTCCCCGGGAAGGCGCTCGTGCTGCCCTCCGGGAACTACCTTGTCTCCGACTCGACCCGGCATCAGCTCGTGGAGCTCGCGGCCGACGGGGAGAGTGTGGTGCGGCGGATCGGGGACGGGGAGTTCAACGAGCCCCAGGGCCTCGCGCTGCTGCCCGACGGGCGCATCGCCGTCGCCGACACCGTCAACCACGCGATCCGGGCGTACGACCCGGAATCCGGCGCGATCGAGCTGCTGGCCGGGACCGGGAAGCAGTGGTGGCAGGGATCGCCGACGTCCGGGCCCGCGCTGGAGGTGGCGCTGTCGTCGCCGTGGGACGTGGCCTGGTGGGGCGGCAAGCTGTGGATCGCGATGGCGGGGGTGCATCAGCTGTGGACGTACGACCCGCAGGACGGGACCGTGCAGGTCGCGGCCGGGACGACGAACGAGGGACTGGTCGACGGGCCCGCCGCCGAGGCGTGGTTCGCGCAGCCTTCCGGGCTCGCGGCCGACGGGGAGCGGCTGTGGATCGCCGACTCGGAGACCTCGGCGGTGCGCTGGATCGACCGTGACCTCGTGGTGCACACGGCCGTCGGGACCGGGCTGTTCGACTTCGGGCACCGGGACGGTGAGGCCCACCAGGCCCTGCTCCAGCATCCGTTGGGAGTCACCGCGCTGCCCGACGGATCGGTCGCCGTCAGCGACACGTACAACCACGCGCTGCGCCGCTTCGACCCGTCGACGGGTGAAGTGACCACGCTCGCCACCGACCTGCGGGAGCCCAGCGGGGCCGTCCTGGTCGGGGACGACATCGTGGTCGTGGAGTCGGCGCGGCACCGGCTGACCCGGCTGCGGCTGCCCGAGGAGGCGGTGCGCGTCGAGGCAGTCGCCCACCGCACCCAGCGGGCGGCGACGGATGTCGCCCCGGGCACGTTCCGGCTCGATGTGGTCTTCCAGGCGCCCGCGGGGCAGAAGCTGGACACCCGCTACGGCCCCTCCACCCGGCTGCTGGTCTCCTCGACGCCGCCCGAGCTGTTGCGCGGCGGCGACGGCGCGGGCACCGATCTGAGCCGTGAACTGGAGATCGACCCGGCCGTCGGCGAGGGCGTGCTGCATGTCTCGGCGATGGCGGCGTCCTGCGACGACGACCCCGAGAACGAGTACCCGGCCTGTCATGTGCACCAGCAGGACTGGGGTGTTCCGGTCCGGGTGACCGCCAAGGGCGCCTCCCGCCTGCCGCTCGTTCTCGCCGGGATGGACGAGGGCTAGCGGCCCGAGGTCAGTGGAAAAGGCCCTGGCGTGCCGGCGGCCGGGCCGCGGCGCCGTCCAGGCAGCCGGTCACCCACAGTCCGGGGTCGTACGTGGCCTTCACACCGCCCAGGCCCTCCGACACCATCCGCGCGCACCCGCCGGCCAGCAGGTCCTGGACCTGCCGGCCGGTCGGGTCGGTCTTCCGGATGCGGGTGCCCTGGACGAAGCCGGACTCGTAGGCGATGTCCTCGGCCCACGGCGGGCGCTCGTTGTACTGCTGGACGAGGTACCACGTGCCGCTGAGCAGCAGCGTTCCCGCCGTGAGGAGAACCAGGGCAAGGGTGCGGCGTGACGGGCCGCGGTGGAGCGTGGTGACCGTGGGGTGATCGAGCAGAGCCATGGGCCCCACCGTGCCCGGTGGGGCCTTTCGCGGATGTTTCGCAACGCCCGCCGCACACAAGGGGGTCCGGTCCCGGCGCCACGGGGCGGCAGGGGCGTGCGGGACAGCGGATCTCAGGCCGTCAGGAACGCCGCCAGCGCGTTGGCCAGCAGGAACGGGTCGTCCGCGCCGCACAGTTCGCGTGCGCTGTGCATCGACAGGATCGCCACACCGATGTCGACGGTCTGGATGCCGTGCCGGGCCGCGGTGATGGGGCCGATGGTCGTTCCGCAGGGCATGGCGTTGTTGGAGACGAACGTCTGCCACGGCACCCCGGCACGCTCGCACGCCGCGGCGAACACGGCGCGGCCGCTGCCGTCGGTGGCGTAGCGCTGGTTGACGTTGACCTTGAGGATGGGCCCGCCGTTGGCGCGCGGGTGGTGCGTGGGGTCGTGCCGCTCGCCGTAGTTGGGGTGCACGGCGTGGCCGGTGTCGGAGGACAGACAGATCGTGCCGGCGAGGGCGCGCGCCCGGTCCTCGAGGCTGCCGCCACGGGCGAACACGGAGCGTTCCAGAACCGATCCGAGCAGCGGGCCCTCCGCTCCGGTGTCGGACTGGGAGCCGTTCTCCTCGTGGTCGAAGGCGGCGAGCACGGGGATGTACGGGAGGTCGGCCGAGGCGGCGGCGGCCGTCAGCGCCGCGGTCGCGGCGTGCACGGACACCAGGTTGTCCATCCGGGGTCCGGCCAGCAGCTCGCGGTCGCGGCCGAGGTAGGCCGGCGGCTCGATGGCGTGCGGCATCAGGTCCCAGCCGGTGATCTCGCCCTCGGCGAGCGAGCATTCCTGCTCCAGGAACCGGATGAGGTCGCCCTCCTCGACGTCGCCGAGGCCCCAGATCGGCTGCATGTGCTTCTGCCGGTCCAGCTTCAGCCCGTCGGTGTTGACCGAGCGGTCGAGGTGTACGGCGAGCTGCGGTACGCGCAGCAGCGGGCGGTCGATGTCGATCAGCAGATGGCTGCCGTCCCGCAGGGTGAGCCGTCCGGCGAGGCCCAGGTCACGGTCGAGCCATGTGTTGAGCAGGGTGCCGCCGTAGATCTCGACGGCGATCTGCCGCCAGCCGTACGACCCGGTGTCCGGCAGCGGCTTCACGCGCAGGTTGGGGGAGTCGGTGTGCGCACCGGCGATCCGGAAAGGAGTGTGCGGGGCCGCGCCCTCCGGTACGAACCACGCGATGATCGCCCCGCCGCGTGTGACGTACTTCCCGCCGGTCGTCCCGTCCCATGCGTCGGTCTCCAGGACCTGCCGGAACCCTGCCTTCTCCAGCCGCTCGGCGGCGGCGGCCACCGCGTGGTACGGCGTGGGGGCCGCCATCAGGAAGGACATGAGGTCGTCGGTGTGGCCGCGGTCGAAGCGGGTCGGTGCGCTGCTGCTCATGAGTTCACCTTAACGAGGGGGGTGCGTAGCCTGATTGTCGTTCCGGGGCGGGTGTGGTCGGCGGCGCGTCGGCCCTCCCCCGGGGCCTGCCACGGGATGCCACCGGCCGCTCGGGGTCAGCCGGCGAAGTGCGCCGAGGGCGCCCGGCCTCGCTCCGCCTGCTGCGCGCGCTCGGCGAGCAGCGTGGCGAGCGCCTTGAGGCGGTCGTCGGTGACGGTCGTGGGGGTGCCTGCGGCGGTGCTGCTCATCGCGGAGCCGGTCTTTGCGGTGTCGTTGTTTGCAGTGGTGCTCTTCGCAGTGTCGCCGGCCGTGGTGCTGAGCCACAGGAGGGTGGCGCCGACCCTGATCTGCGCGACGGTCACGGGACCGCTGCGGCCGTCGGGGGAACCGCGCCGGGCCGTGCGTTCCTGGCCCACGGCGCCGATGCTCACCTTGTCCGGCTGGACCCCGACGCCCCGGCCGAACCAGTCCCAGAGGATGTCGTAACCGTTCTCGGCGGATCTCTCGTCGTCGTACGCGATCAGCCAGAAGTCGAGTTCGGTCCCGGTGGCGGGGTCGGTGAAGGCAGCCGTACCGCGGAACCGGGCGCCGTCGCAGCCTTTTTTGTGCGTCTTGGGGCAGATGTCCTGGCCGGCGTCGTCGTCCATGGGGACGATTGCCGGTTCGATACGGGGCTTGAGGCCGGGCATGGCGGCGGCATCGGGGAGCACCGAGCGGGCCTGCTTCCCGGTGAGGGGCTCGGCGGATCCGGCGGCCGCTCCCGCAGTGGCCGGGCCGTCGCCCTCACTGTCACCGTCCGGGCCGCCGCAGCCGGTGAGCAGCACCGCTGCCGCGAGCGTGGTGGTGACGGCGGTCCTGGCCACTGCCGACCGCCCCGTTGCGGTTCGCTGAGTCATGTCGTAGCCCCCTTCGGCCCGGCCGATCATAGAGGCGGCCCGCCCTCCGGAGGAGAGCGGGCCGCTTCACGGACGGGAAGGGTGGCTAGAAAGCAGCCTCGTCCAGGTCCATCAGGGAGGCGTCGACGGTCTCGGCGAGCGCGCGCTCGACGGAGACGCCCGGCAGGACGTTGGCGGCGAAGAACTTCGCGGCCGCGATCTTGCCCTGGTAGAACGACACGTCCTTGGCGGAGGCGGTCTCCAGCTTCTCCGCCGCCACGGCCGCGCCGCGCAGCAGCAGGTAGGCGACGACCACGTCACCGGAGGCCATCAGCAGCCGGGTGGTGTTGAGACCGACCTTGTAGATGTTCTTGACGTCGTCGCCGGTGGCGATGAGGTCGTTCGTCATCGTGCCGACGATCGCCTCCAGGTCGACCGCCGCCTTGGCGAGCGCGTCGCGGGCGCCGGCCAGCTCCTCGCCGCCGGTGCCGACCGCCAGGAACTTCTTGATCTCCTCGGAGAGGGTGTTCAGCGCCTGGCCCTGGTCACGGACGATCTTCCGGAAGAAGTAGTCCTGGCCCTGGATGGCGGTGGTGCCCTCGTAGAGGGTGTCGATCTTGGCGTCCCGGATGTACTGCTCGACCGGGTACTCCTGCAGGTAGCCGGAGCCGCCGAAGGTCTGCAGCGACTGGGCCAGCTGCTCGTACGACTTCTCGGAGCCGTAGCCCTTCACGATCGGCAGCAGCAGGTCGTTCAGCGCGACGAGGGACTTGGCGTCCTCGCCGGCGGCCTCCTTGACGGCGATCTCGTCCTGGACGGACGCGGTGTAGAGCACCAGGGCGCGCATGCCCTCGGCGTACGCCTTCTGCGTCATCAGGGAGCGGCGGACGTCCGGGTGGTGCGTGATGGTGACCTTGGGCGCGGACTTGTCCGCGAAGTTCACCAGGTCCTGGCCCTGGACACGCTCCTTGGCGTACTCCAGCGCGTTCAGGTAGCCGGTGGACAGGGTGGCGATGGCCTTCGTGCCGACCATCATCCGGGCGAATTCGATGATCATGAACATCTGGCGGATGCCGTCGTGCTTGTCGCCGATCAGCCAGCCCTTGGCGGGGTGCTGGTCGCCGAACGTCATCTCGCAGGTGTTGGAGGCCTTGAGGCCCATCTTGTGCTCGACGTTCGTGGCGTACACGCCGTTGCGCTCGCCCAGCTCGCCGGTCTCCCAGTCGAAGTGGAACTTCGGGACGAGGAAGAGCGACAGGCCCTTGGTGCCGGGGCCGGCACCCTCGGGGCGGGCCAGCACGTAGTGAAGGATGTTCTCCTCCATGTCGTGCTCACCGGAGGTGATGAAGCGCTTCACGCCCTCGATGTGCCAGGAGCCGTCCTCCTGCTGGACGGCCTTGGTGCGGCCGGCGCCGACGTCCGAGCCGGCGTCCGGCTCGGTGAGGACCATGGTGGAGCCCCAGCGCTTGTCGACCGCGATCTGGGCGACCTTCTTCTGGGCCTCGTTGCCCTCGGTGAAGAGGATGCCGGCGAACGCCGGGCCGGAGGAGTACATCCAGATGGCCGGGTTCGAGCCGAGCAGCAGCTCCGCGTAGGACCACACGAGAGAGCGCGGCGAGGTGGTGCCGCCGATCTCCTCCGGCAGGCCCAGACGCCAGTACTCGGAGTCCATGAAGGCCTTGTAGCTCTTCTTGAAGCTCTCCGGGACGGGCGCCGTGTTGGTGGCGGGGTCGAACACCGGAGGGTTGCGGTCGGCGTCCGCGAAGGACTCGGCCAGCTCGTTCTCGGCGAGGCGGGCTATCTCCTCGAGGATCGACTTGGCGGTCTCGACGTCCATCTCCCCGAACGGGCCGGTGCCGTACAGCTTGTCGCGCCCGAGGACCTCGAAGAGGTTGAACTCGATGTCGCGGAGATTCGACTTGTAGTGCCCCATGGCGACGGCTCCGTAAGGATCGGAAACGGATTTCTCATCCACGTACCAGTAAGTAGCTCTGATGATGCTACCCGTCGGTAATAAGACGCAACCCCTGTAGGGGGATCTGTGACACGGCTCGCTGCCGGGCTCGTTACCCTTGCGGACATGTACGGCTACGACCAGACCCCGGGCGCGCAGCAGCAGTACGTGCCCCAGCAGCCCTCCTACGGGGGGCAGCCGCTGTATCCCGAGCCGTCGCCGCCGTCCCTGGCCGACGCGGTGCGGGCCTTCACGACCGGATCGCTGTCCGCGGAGGACTTCCAGCAGATCTTCGCCACCTCGAAGGTCTACTGCCCGCGTGGCGACAATCCTGGATTCCTGGCGCTGCACAACACACAACAGCCGGTCATCCCGATGTTCACGACGCTCAAGGAGCTGCGCCGGTACGCCGGCAAGGAGTCCAAGTACTTCGTGATCACCGGCGCCGAGGTGATCGACCTTCTGCCGACAGGGTATGGCTTCGTCCTCGACATGGAGGGTGAGCACCGGATGGTGTTCGACGCGAAGGCCGTGGAGCAGATGGTCGACTTCGCGATGCGGCGGATGTACGGCTAGAGGCCGTTGCTTCACCGACGGTCGAGCATCACTGCCCGCAGGCGGCCTGACCGTCGCCGCCTGTGGGGTGTGCGCCCGGGGGGAATACCTCTCGGGCGTTTCTGCGTTCCGGTGGCCAGAAGTTCAGTTTTCAACTAAACTGGCCGGACAAGGAGGCCCCGTCATGCCTGCAGTGACTGTCGAGAACCCGCTCACCCTGCCGCGCGTCGCCGCGCCCGCCGATGCGGTCCAGCGGCCCGTGCTTGCCGTCACCACGGCGCCCAGTGGATTCGAGGGGGAGGGATTCCCCGTGCGGCGCGCGTTCGCGGGGATCAACTACCAGTACCTCGACCCGTTCATCATGATGGACCAGATGGGCGAGGTGGACTACGCGCCGGGTGAGCCGAAGGGGACGCCCTGGCACCCGCACCGCGGCTTCGAGACCGTCACGTACCTGATCGACGGAACGTTCGTTCATCAGGACAGCAACGGCGGCGGCGGAACCATCCAGAACGGCGACACCCAGTGGATGACCGCAGGCAGCGGTCTGCTGCACATCGAGGCGCCACCGGAGGAGCTCGTCGTCTCGGGCGGGCTCTTCCACGGACTCCAGCTGTGGGTGAACCTGCCCGCGAGCGACAAGATGATGGACCCCCGTTACCAGGACATCCGCGGCGGCCAGGTCCAGCTGCTGACCTCGCCGGACGGCGGTGCGCTGCTGCGCGTCATCGCCGGTGAGCTCGAGGGGCACCAGGGCCCCGGCGTCACCCACACCCCGATCACGATGATCCACGCGACGCTCCGTCCGGGGGCGCAGATCTCCCTGCCCTGGCGTGAGGACTTCAACGGTCTGGCGTACGTGCTCGCCGGCCGCGGCGCGGTCGGCGACGAGCGGCGGCCCGTCCACATGGGCCAGACCGCGGTGTTCGGCGGCGGCGGCGCGCTGACGGTGTGGGCGGACAGCGCCCAGAACGGTTCGCACACCGGTGATCTGGAGGTCGTCCTGCTGGGTGGACTGCCGATCCGGGAGCCGATGGCCCACTACGGCCCGTTCGTGATGAACAGCCACGCCGAGCTGAAGCAGGCCTTCGAGGACTTCCAGGCGGGGCGGCTCGGGACCGTCCCGGTCACCCGGGCCTGAGGGCACACCGCCCCCCGCTTCTGACGGACCGTCACCCGAGTGCGGCTCTGGGCGGGACACGGCGGGTACGGCGTGGTCACGTAGGGGCGTGGAGTCCTCCAAGCCCCTCCTGCCCGAGCCCGCGCGGCGCGTGGGCGCATGGTGCGCCCTCGCGCTGCTCGTCGCCGGGGTGATCACGGTCGGGGTCTGGCTGGTCGTCAGGTTCGAGTCGGTCGTGACACCCGTGCTGCTCGCGATTCTCGGGACCGCGCTCCTCGGGCCGTTGTACCGGCGGCTGGTGAGGATGAAGGTCAATCGCTCCCTGGCCGCGGGGCTGACCTGTGTCGCCGTACTCGCGGTCGTCGGCGGGGCGACGTACATCGTCGTCGCCGCGCTGATCGAGAGCGGCGACGAGATCGTCACCGCGCTGCGGCAGGCTGCCCAGGGGATCGGTGAACACTTCGGCGCCGCCGGAAGCTCGCTGGACGATCTCGCCGCCAACTCGAAGAACCTGCTGGAGAAGTTCGGCGCCACCGCCGCCAGCGGCGTGCTCACCGGGCTGAGCGTGGTGGGGCAGATGATCGCCTCCGCCGTCCTGGCGCTGCTGTTGATCTTCTTCTTCCTGCGGGACTCGCACCGGGCCTCCGGCGCGCTGCGCTCGCTCGCCCCGCGCAGCACCGGGGACGCCCTGGAGGCCATGGGGCGCCGGGCCTTCGAGGCGGTCGAGGGCTTCATGCGCGGGACGACGTTCATCGCGCTCATCGACGCCGTGTGCATCACCGTCGGGCTGCTGATCCTTCGGGTGCCCGGTGCGGTGGGGCTCGGTGCTCTGGTCTTCGTCGGCGCCTACATCCCGTATCTCGGTGCGTTCCTGTCCGGCGCGGTCGCGATCCTGGTCGCCCTCGCCGAGCGCGGCTGGGTGATCGCGCTGTGGGCGCTGGGGGTGGTGCTGGCCGTGCAGGTGCTGGAGGGACACGTACTGCAGCCGATGATCCAGAGCCGTACGGTCCAGATGCACCCCGCCGTGGTGATGCTGGCGATCACCGCGGGAGCATCGGTGGCCGGGATTCTCGGGATGCTGCTGGCGGTGCCGGTCACGGCGGCCGCGTTCGGTGTGCTGGGTGAGCTGCGGGCCCGCTACGGCTCCGGGGACGCGGGCCCGTCCGGCCCCGTCCCCTCCGGCGTGAAGGGCTCGTAGAGCTCGAACCAGATCGACTTGCCCTCACCCCGCGGATCCACGCCCCACGCGTCCGCGAGCATCTCCATCAGCAGCAGCCCGCGCCCCGACGACGCCATCTCGCCGGGCCGGCGCCGGTGCGGCAGATCGTCGCTCGCGTCGGCGACCTCCACGCGCAGCCGCCGCGTGTGATCCGATGAGGTCACCTCTGCGACCAGCAGGGCATTGCCGTCGGTGTGGACGAGCACATTGGTGAGCATCTCGGAGACCATCAGCACCGCGGCGTCGATCTGCTCCTCGTCCGACCAGTCGTGCAGCAGCTCCCGCAACTGCCGGCGGGCGCCGGAGATCCGTTCCGGCTGGGCCTGGGCGACGCTCATCGCGGTGCGCCGCGGGGCCCTCGGCGACGGTGTGCCATGGCGGGTGAGCAGCAGCAGCGCGATGTCGTCCTCGCGCCGGTCCACCAGCGGCCCGGTCGTGTGGTGCGAGGTCGGCCCGTGCACGGCCTGGACGAGAGTGTCGGCGAGCTCCTCCAGGGGATGCCCGGCGTTCTCGTGGAGGACACCGCGGACCCTTGCCCAGCCGGTGTCGAGGTCGTGCCCGCCGGTCTCGAGAAGGCCGTCCGTGCAGACCATCAGCGTCTCGCCGGGCTCGAG
The DNA here is from genome assembly GCF_040613775.1 of Streptomyces sp. NPDC006208. Classification (NCBI taxonomy): domain Bacteria; kingdom Bacillati; phylum Actinomycetota; class Actinomycetes; order Kitasatosporales; family Streptomycetaceae; genus Streptomyces; species Streptomyces sp. NPDC006208. The sequence goes on from NZ_JBEXSW010000007.1 coordinate 108,534, forward strand.
CACCAGCCGGGTCGTCGGATAGTCGGTGTCCCGGTCGATGCCGAGCGGCAGTCCACCCTCGGTGGGGCGTATCAGGACGGTGCCGTCGGCGGTGATGACGGCCGGTTCGGGGTGTCCGGCGCGGGCCGTCTCGACGAGGCCGGTGACCGGGTCGACCTCCAGGTACAGACAGGTCGCGAAACGGGAGCCGGTTCGGTCGTCGTCGGATGCGTGGGCGTCCGTGATGCCGTGCAGGAAGCGGGAGGCGCGGGAGAGAACGGCGTCGGGCCGGTGGCCTTCGGACGCGTAGGCGCGCAGCGCGACGCGCAACTGGCCCATGAGCCCGGCGGCGCGTACGTCGTGGCCCTGGACATCGCCGATGACCAGGGCGAAGTGCCCGGACGGCAGCGGGATCACGTCGTACCAGTCGCCACCGACCTGGAGCCCGCCGCCGGTCGGTACATACCGTGCCGCCAGCGCCATGCCGGCGATCTCCGGGCCGGTCGTCGGCATCATGGCGCGCTGCAGGCCGAGCGAGAGCTCCCGTTCGGACTCGGCGACACCCGCGCGGGCCAGGGCCTGGGCGAGCATCCTGGCGACGGTGGTGAGTACGGAGCGCTCGTCGGCGGAGAAGGCGACGGGGTGCCGGAAGGCCGCCATCCAGGCGCCGATGGTGCGCCCGGCGACGATCAGCGGCAGAAAGGCCCAGGACTGGCGGCCGAAGCGCTGGGCGAGCGGCCAGGCGACGGGGTAGCGGCGGCGGTACTCGTCCGGCGTGGGCAGATAGATCGCCTGGCCGGTACGGACCACGTCGGCGGCCGGGTACTCGGTGTCCAGCGTCATCTGGGAGAAGGGGGAATCGTCTCCCACGTTGTGCCCGTGGTGGCCGATGATCGTCAGCCGTTCACCCGCCACGCCGAAGACGGCGAGGCCGTCCGGGGAGAACCCGGGCATGGACAGGGACGCGGCCACGCGCAGCACCTCGGAGGTGGAGCGGGCCTCGGCGAGCGCCCGCCCGGCGTCCAGCAGGAATGCCTCGCGGGAACGCCGCCAGTCGCCGGTGACGGGTGCCTGGGCCGCGCTCGCGCTCGGTTGCGGTTCCCTGATCTCCTGGAAGGTGCCGATCAGCGAGAGGGTCTCACCGTCGAGGACGGGTTTGCAGCGGCTGCGGACGGTGCGCAGCACGCGGCCGCCCTCGTCCACGACCCGAAGCCGGGCCTCCGCGAGGGTGCCTTCGGCGAGTGCGAGCGTGATGACGCCGTTGATCTCGCTCCAGTCGACGGGGTGGAAGCGCGAGCGCACGGCGGACGTCGGGTAAGTGGCGGGCTCGTCGGGCAGCTCGAGCAGCCGGGCGGCCTCGGCGTCGAGGGTGACCGTTCCGGACTCGTTGTCCCAGCGCCACATGCCGGTCGCGATCGCGGCCAGAACGTCCTCGGTGCGCATTGCCTCACTTTATTCCGATCTTCTTTGTTTTGACCTGCCGGAATGGTGTCGTGTATATGGCAAAGAAGCGGACGGGAGCCGGGCGGTAACCTTGACGGGCCCGGCCACTCCCGAATCCCCAAGACTGGATGAACGACGATGCATCGGTACAGGTCCCACACCTGCGGCGAGCTCCGCGCCTCTGACGTCTCCGCCGACGTCCGGCTGAGCGGCTGGCTGCACAATCGCCGAGACCTGGGTGGCATCCTCTTCATCGATCTGCGTGACCACTACGGCATCACGCAGCTCGTCGCCCGCCCCGGCACCGCCGCCTACGAGGCACTCGACAAGCTGAACAAGGAGTCGGTCGTCCGCATCGACGGCCAGGTCGTCTCGCGCGGCGCCGAGAACATCAACCCCGACCTGCCCACCGGCGAGGTCGAGGTCGAGGTCGCGGCGGTCGAGGTGCTGGGCGCGTCGCAGCAGCTGCCGTTCCAGATCAACACCGACGACGGTGTGGGTGAGGAGCGCCGCCTCGAGTACCGCTTCCTCGACCTGCGCCGCGAGCGCATGCACCGCAACATCATGCTGCGTACGGCCGTGATCTCGGCCATCCGGCACAAGATGACGGCGCTCGGCTTCAACGAGATGGCCACCCCGATCCTGACGGCCACCTCCCCCGAGGGCGCGCGTGACTTCGTGGTGCCGTCGCGGCTGAACCCCGGCAAGTTCTACGCCCTGCCGCAGGCGCCGCAGCAGTTCAAGCAGCTGTTCATGATCTCGGGATTCGACCGCTACTTCCAGATCGCGCCCTGCTTCCGCGACGAGGACGCCCGCGCCGACCGCTCGCCGGGCGAGTTCTACCAGCTCGACGTCGAGATGAGCTTCGTCGAGCAGGAGGACGTCTTCCAGCCGATCGAGAAGCTGATGACCGAGCTCTTCGAGGAGTTCGGCGACGGCCGCCATGTCACCTCGCCGTTCCCGCGCATCCCGTTCCGGGAGTCGATGCTGAAGTACGGCAACGACAAGCCCGACCTGCGCGCGCAGCTCGAGCTCGTCGACATCACCGACGTCTTCGAGGGCTCGGAGTTCAAGGCCTTCGCCGGTAAGCACGTGCGCGCCCTGCCGGTGCCGGACACCGCTTCCCAGCCGCGCAAGTTCTTCGACGGTCTCGGTGACTTCGCCGTCGAGCACGGCGCCAAGGGCCTGGCCTGGGTGCGCGTCGGCGAGGACGGGTCGCTGACCGGCCCGATCGCCAAGTTCCTCACCGAGGAGAACGTCAAGGTCCTCACCGAGCGTCTCGCCCTCGCCCCCGGCCACGCGGTCTTCTTCGGGGCGGGCGACTTCGACGAGGTCTCCAAGATCATGGGCGCCGTCCGCGTCGAGGCCGCCAAGCGCGCCGGCCACTTCGAGGAGAACGTCTTCCGGTTCTGCTGGATCGTCGACTTCCCGATGTACGAGAAGGACGAGGAGAGCGGGAAGATCGACTTCTCGCACAACCCGTTCTCGATGCCGCAGGGCGGCCTGGAGGCCCTGCAGACCCAGGACCCGCTGGACATCCTGGGCTGGCAGTACGACATCGTCTGCAACGGCGTCGAGCTGTCCTCCGGTGCCATCCGGAACCACGAGCCCGAGATCATGTTCAAGGCGTTCGAGATCGCGGGCTACACCAAGGAGACCGTCGAGCGCGAGTTCGCGGGCATGCTGCGCGCGTTCCAGTTCGGCGCCCCGCCGCACGGCGGCATCGCCCCGGGCGTGGACCGTATCGTGATGCTGCTGGCCGACGAGCCGAACATCCGCGAGACGATCGCCTTCCCGCTCAACGGCAACGCGCAGGACCTGATGATGGGCGCGCCGACCGAGCTGGAGGAGGCGCGGCTGCGCGAGCTGAACATCGCGCTGCGCAAGCCGGTCGCGGACAAGTAGCAGTGAACGCCGAGGGCCCCCGGACCGGAAGGTCGGGGGCCCTCGGCGTACCCAGGAAGTCACAGGCGCGGGCCGGTTGCGGGGTCCTTCTTCTGCGGCTCCCGGCGTCCTGGGAGACGCTGGAGATGCCGGCAGGGGACGGGCCCGCACCCGTGGTACGGGGCCGGGCACCGTCCGCCCGTGCACCGGGCATCCGAGGCGGGAGATGGGGACCAGGGCCTGATCGGCGGCCCCGGGGAGCGGGACGCGGCCGTCCTGACCCGCCGCGGCGCCGCCGAGGATGCCGGGCCCGCCGGTCGCGGGCGCCCGGCGGCTCGAGAGAACGGAGCCGCCGCGGACGCCGTCCCCCGCGTACACCGAAGCAGCAGACAAGTCCCCGCGGCTCCGGGACGGAAAGGCCGCCTTCTCCATGGTTCTCCGCAGCAGGACCGTCCCGGCCGCCGCACTGCTGTGTGCCGGGGCGTTCCTCGCCGGCTGCGCGGGGTCGGAACCTCTGGACCGGACACCGGCGGCGCCGGGCACGACCACGCATGGCGACGCCAAGACCGGCACCGATGTGCCCGTACCCGAGCCACAGCTCGCGCGGGCGAAGGAGATCCCCGCCGTCGGCCCCGGGACCCGCGCCGAGATCCCCGCCGGCACGCGCCAGGCCCTGGTGGTCCGAGGTGATGCGGCCGACGCCAACCGGGCCACCGCCGTGCTCTACGAACGCGACCCCCGGCGCGGCTGGGAGCCCGTGTCCGCTCCCTGGCCCGCGCGCAACGCGCTGCGCGGCTGGACCGACGACCACCGGCAGGGCGATCTGCGCTCGCCGGTCGGGGTGTTCGGTCTCACCGACGCGGGCGGCCGGCTGCCCGACCCGGGCACCAGGCTCCCGTACGACCGCGGGCCCGGGTTCAAGCTCTCCGGCACGGGCTTCGAGGGCGAGTCGCTCGCGGGCTCCTTCGACCATGTCGTGGCCGTCAACTACAACCGCAGACCGGGGACCACCCCGCTGGACTGGACCCGTCCGCTCGGGGCGGGCAAGGGCGGCGGAATCTGGATCCATGTGGACCACGGCGGCCCCACACAAGGCTGCATCTCGCTGCCGCGCGACCGGATGAAGGAACTGCTGCGCAGACTGGACCCGGCGCTGGAGCCCGTGGTGGTGATGGGGGACGCGGTGGCACTGGCCCGCTGAGACACATGCCAAGGGCCCGGAACCGTGCGGTTCCGGGCCTTGGAGCGCTCCTCAAGACAGGTGCGTGTACCCGCCCCGTCCCGTGGAGACCTTCACCCGGCTCGCGAACGACCCCGCCCCGTTCCCGGTGTTGCGCCACAGCGTTCCGCCGGTGTCGCGGGAGACCAGGTCGGCACTGCCGTCGCCGGTGATGTCGCCGACGCCGACGACCGCGTTGTACGAGGAGCCCCAAAGTCGTTGAAGACCTTCACGCGGCCCGCGAAGGTGCCCGCTCCGGTCCCGTGTAGCGCCAGACGTCGCGGCGCCCCTCCATACAGAAGCGGCGTGATCATACGACGACGGCCCGGGACCTGAGATCCCGGGCCGTGCTCCTTCGTGTACGAGTGTGCCGCCAGTGCTTCTTCGGCTCCTCCGGGCGCGGGCTCTGTTTTCTGGGCCCGGCGCCTCGGCTTGTTCCCGCGCGGACCCGCTAGTCCTTCTTCGGCTCCTCCAGGCGCGGGAACAGCACCGCGCCCTTCGTCACCGTCGTGCCGGCCGGGAGCCTGCCCCACTCGCCCGCCTCCTGGACCCTCTGGTCCACGAGCGCGCCCAGCGATGCCTCGGCTCCGAGGGATTCCCAGAGCTTCTGGGAGGTCTCCGGCATGATCGCGTTCAGCAGGACCGCGACGGCCCGCAGCGACTCCGCGGCGGTGTACAGGATCGTCGCGAGACGGGCCTGGCCCTCGGCGGAATCGTCCTTGGCGACCTTCCACGGCTCCTGCTCCGTGATGTAGCCGTTGACCTGCTTCACGAACTCGAAGACCGCCAGGATGCCGCCCTGGAAGTCCAGCTCCTCGCCGATCTTCCGGTCGGCCTCGGCGACCGCCTTGGCCAGTCCCTCGTGGACCGCCTTCTCGGCCTCGCCGTCGGCCGCGGAGGCCGGCAGCGCACCGTCGAAGTACTTGCCGACCATCGCCGCGACACGTGAGGCGAGGTTGCCGTAGTCGTTGGCCAGCTCGGAGGTGTACCGGGCGGTGAAGTCCTCCCACGAGAACGAGCCGTCCTGGCCGAACGCGATCGCGCGCAGGAAGTACCAGCGGTAGGCGTCCACACCGAAGTGCGACGTCAGGTCCTGCGGCTTGATCCCGGTCAGGTTCGACTTCGACATCTTCTCGCCGCCGACCATCAGCCAGCCGTTGCACGCGACCCTGCCGGGCACCGGCAGGCCGTTCGCCATCAGCATCGCGGGCCAGATGATCGCGTGGAAGCGCAGGATGTCCTTGCCGATCAGGTGCACGTTCGCCGGGAACGTCTCCTGGAACTTCTCCGGGTTCTCGTTGTAGCCGACCGCCGTCGCGTAGTTGAGGAGGGCGTCGATCCACACGTAGATGACGTGCTTGGGGTCCCACGGGACCGGGACGCCCCAGTCGAAGGTCGAGCGCGAGATCGACAGGTCCTGCAGGCCCTGCTTGACGAAGTTCAGCACCTCGTTGCGGGCCGACTCGGGTTGGATGAAGCCGGGGTTGGCCTGGTAGAACTCCAGCAGCTTCGGGCCGTACTCGCTGAGCTTGAAGAAGTAGTTCTCCTCCTTGAGGATCTCCACCGGCTTCTTGTGGATCGGGCACAGCTTGGTGCCGTCCTCGGCCTCGATGAGGTCGCCGGGGAGCTTGTACTCCTCACAGCCCACGCAGTAAGGGCCTTCGTACCCGCCCTTGTAGATCTCGCCCTTGTCGTACAGGTCCTGCACGAACTCCTGCACACGGTCGGTGTGCCGCTTCTCCGTCGTACGGATGAAGTCGTCGTTCGCGATGTTCAGGTGCTCCCAGAGGGGCTTCCAAGCCTCCTCCACGAGCTTGTCGCACCACTCCTGGGGCGTGACGTTGTTCGCCTCGGCAGTGCGCATGATCTTCTGACCGTGCTCGTCCGTGCCGGTGAGGTACCACACCTTCTCGCCACGCTGACGGTGCCAGCGTGTGAGCACGTCGCCTGCGACGGTCGTGTAGGCGTGGCCCAGGTGAGGAGCGTCGTTGACGTAGTAAATGGGGGTCGAGACGTAGTACGCCTTCGCCCCCTGCTTCTCGGATCCAGTGGCCGCCATGGTCGAAATCCTATCGGCCCTCGGAAGATCTACTCACACGCATGAATCGCAGGCGGGCGGAAGGGCGGACGCGCGGGCGGTGGAGACGTCCGCGAAACATCCCCTCGGGTAGAAACACGCATCCGGGGAGGGAGCCGGACGGGGTGCGGGCGAGGGAGGGGACGACGGGATGCGGGTACTGGTCGCCGAGGACGAGGAGGTCCTGGCCGAGCTGGTCGCCACCGGGCTGCGGCGGGCCGGATTCGCCGTCGACACGGTCTACGGCGGGGACGCGGCCCTCGCGTATCTGGGGCTGTACGACTACGACGTCGTCGTCCTCGACCGCGACCTGCCGCGCGTCCACGGTGACGAGGTGGCGCGGCGCCTCGTCGCGCACGGCTGCCGCACCCGGATCCTGATGCTCACGGCCGCATCCGCCATGGAGGACCGGGTGGCGGGGCTCGACCTGGGCGCCGACGACTACCTGGGCAAGCCGTTCGACTTCCCCGAGCTGGTCTCGCGGGTGCGGGCGCTGCGGCGGCGCAGCGCCCGGCCCGTACCGCCGCTGCTGGAGCGGCACGGGGTGCGGCTCGACACCGTACGCAGGTCGGCCGAGCGGGACGGCCGGGAGCTGGACCTGTCGCCGAAGGAGTTCGCCGTGCTGCAGATCCTGCTGGAGGCGGACGGGGCCACCGTCTCGGCGGAGGAACTGCTGGAACGCGCCTGGGACGCGCACGCGGACCCGTTCACCGGCGCGGTCCGGGTCTGTATGAGCAAACTGCGGGCCAAGCTCGGGGCGCCTGCGCTGATCCGGACCGTGCAGGGTGTGGGGTACGGGCTGTGATCGGCCCGGGCTCGACGATCCGGACCCGGATCGCCCTTGTCTACGGCGGGGTGTTCCTGGTCCTCGGAACATGTCTGCTCGGCATCGTGAACCTGCTCTCCAGGGCCGGTACCGAGGCCGGGGTCGCGGAGATCAGGGCGCGGGCCGTCCCGGCCGTCGCCGACGTGCGCGGAGCCACCCTCGTGCAGCTGACCGACGACGTCCAGGACGTGGCGGGGCAGCAGATGCTGATCTGGTCGGCGTTCGCGCTGCTCGGTACGGCCCTGTGCGCGGTCGTGGTCGGGTGGTGGACGGCAGGACGCGTGCTGCGGCCGGTGCACACGATGACGGCACAGGCGCGGCGGCTTTCGGAGGGGGATCTGCCGGGCCTCCCTCAGGACGGAGTCTGGGGGAGGATCGCGGCGAGCGGACCCGACGACGAGCTGAAGCAACTGGGGGACACGTTCGACGCGCTGCTCGCGCGGCTGGAGGCGGCCTTCGACAGCCAGCGCCGCTTCATCGCGAACGCGTCGCACGAGCTGCGCACGCCGCTGGCGACGCAGCGCACGGCGATCCAGGTGGGGCTGGACGAGGCGGCTTCGGCCGAGGAGCTCGTCGCGGTCAGGCAGGTGCTGCTGGACAGCAACCGGCGCAGTGAGCGGCTCATCGACGGGCTGCTGATGCTGGCGCGCGGTGAGCGGGGGCCGGCGGAGCGGGAGGACGTCGATCTGGGGGAGGTCGTGGCCGAGGAATGCGCCCGGCGGGACGTGGATGTCTCGGTGTCGTCGGCCGGTGTCGTACGCGGCGACCGGGTGCTGCTCGCCCAGCTGACGGGGAACCTGCTGGCGAACGCGCTCGCCTACAACGTGCCGGGCGGGACGGTGGACGTGGCCGTGGCGAGCGGGGTTCTGACGATCCGCAACACGGGGCCGGTCGTCGACGCGGCGGACATCCCCGGGCTGTTCGAACCCTTCCGGCGGGGAGAGGGGCGGGACCGGACGGGGCGCGGGGCAGGGCTCGGCCTGTCGATCGTCCGGTCGGTCGCGCAGGCGCACGGCGGGACGGTGACGGCCGAGCCGGGCCCGGAGGGCGGCTTGACCGTCACCGTCGTACTGCCGGTGGTCCAGGTCGTGTCCGACAAATAGCGCCGTCCGCCCGCAGGGCGGGGTGCGCGGCGTCCGGTGAGGGCGTGCCGGGCGTCGCGCACCAGGCGTTGTCAGACACGGCCTACTAGGGGCGCCAGGTCGCCAGGAGACCCTCGAACAGCTCGGCGTCCGGGAGCTCGCGGGGCGCGGGGCCGGCGTGGAAGAACGCGGCGTTGCCGGCCTGGAGCTTGCGCAGGTAGTCGAAGGCCTTGGCGTCGTGCTCGCCGAACGCCACGAACTGCCAGAAGGCGGGCTTGTCCGCGGCCCCGGCCAGCGCGGCGGTGGCCGCGGTCTTGGACTCGGGCGCGCCGTCGGTCTGGAAGATCACGAACGCGGGGGCGTCCGTGTCCGCCTTGGCGTGCAGGGCCAGGACCTCCTCGACGGCGAGGTGGTAGTTGGTCCGCCCCATGCGGCCGAGACCGGCGTGCAGTTCGTCGATGCGGCCCTCGAAGGCGTCGAGGGTCAGCTCGCCGGTGCCGTCGATCTCGGTCGAGAAGAAGACGACGTCGACACGGGCGTCCTCACCGAGGTGCGCGGCGAGCGCGAGAGCCTGCTCACCGAGGTGCTGGGCGCTGCCGTCCTTGAAGAACGGCCGCATGGACCCGGACCGGTCCAGGACGAGGTACACACGGGCCCGGACCCCGCTGAGGCCCTGCTTCTCGAGGGCGGCCCCGGCGGCCGTGAAGGCATCGACGAGCTGGGGCGCCCGGTCCTTGACGTTCGTGAGGGGGAGCGCGGGCTTCCCCTCGGCGGTGTCGTCCGTGGCGGGGGCGCCGGACTCCGGCTGTGCGGCGGGGGCGGCCGCGGCCGGGACGAGCTCGGCGTCGTCGGCCGCCGCGACGGGCCGGTCCTCCGGCTCGGAGGCCGTGTCCGCCTCGGGCTCGACCTCGTCGGCGACGACGTCAACGGTGGCGGGCCGGGTCTCGGTCGCGTCGCCCGCGGCGTCCGCGGGCTCGGTCACAGGGGAGACCTCGCCGGCGACGGCGACGGGCTCGGAGGCGGTGACCTCCGGCTCCGGCTGCGCGGCCGTGTCCGCCTCGGCGGCAACGGCTGCGACGGGCTCGGCCACGGTGGCAGCGGCTTCGTCCGGCGCGGTCGCCTCCGCCTCGGCGGGCGCCGCTGGGCCGGTTTCCTCGGCCTGGACGGCCTCGGCAGGCGCTTGCTCCTGCGTGGTCGCCTCCGCGTCGAGCGGCTCGCTCGCGACGACCTCGGCGGTTGCCGGGCTCTCGGCCTGCGGCTCGGTCGCCGAGGGCTCCTCGGGCGTCTCCACGACACCCTCGGCCGCACAGGCCTCGTCAGCAGTCGCCTCAACCGGCTCGGCAGCAGCTTCTGCCTCGTCGGCGTCGGCAGAAACCTCGGCCGTGCCGGCCCCGGCCTTCTCCTCGTCGGCCTTCGCGGAGTCTTCCGCCTCGGCGGCCTTGTCGGCCGCGGCCTCAGCGACGCCGGTCTCGGCAACGGCCTCCGGCTCGACGGACGCGGTCTCGGCCGTGTCGGTCTCCGCCTCAGCGGCCACCGGCTCGATGGCCTTGTCGCCCTCGTCGGTGTCGGACTCAGCGGACTCAGCGGTCTTGACGGCCTGCGGCTCGTCGGCAACGGCCTGGGTGGACCCGGCCTCGGCCTCAGCGGCTTCGGTCGGGTCCGCCGCAACGGCTTCCGGCTCGGCGGCAACGGCCGTGTCGGTCTCCGGCTCGGCGGCCACCGCGTCAACGGCCTGCGGCTCAGCAGCCTCCGCCTCAGCGGTCTCCGCCTCGGCCGGCTTCGGTGATGCCGTCGACTGTGACGGGACCGATGCCGGGCGCAAGCGCGGGGTCGGATTGTCGAACGCGGCGGAGACCAGGTCCGACGCGCGGTCCTCCGCCCGGTCCTCCGCCGTCGACGGTGCGGTCGACTGCGACGGCACCGTAGGCGTGGCCGGTTCTGAGCGTTCGGTCTGGGGCGGAACGGAGGTTGCCGCCGACCCGTTGCTCTCACGGTCGCGACCGAACACCTTGCGCAGCAAACTCCGGATACCCATGGGCGAGGCCTTTCGCATGACGTGGGTGCGGTGATTGTCCGCCCCTGCGCCGGCAACTGTGGCCAGGGCGGACACGTAAGGTTAGCCGCCGCCCCGGGCGCGTTCCGGGAGGGGCGGCTTGCTGTCACACGGGCGCCACGCCCTTGCGTCGTCGCCACACCCCGACCACGCCCCAACCGCGCCTCGTCCGCGCCGCATTCATCCCGCGTTCACTTCATGGCTGCCGCTGAGCAGACGTATGCAAATAGCGTCTCGGCCGGAAACATTCCGACACCATGTCGGCGCAGGTGCGCCGAAGGAGGACGAAGTGCGCAAACTGCTGCCGCTGTTGAACACGAATCCGCACGGAGGCGGACGTTCCGCCCTCACCTGCCGTTACCGGTGCGGTGACGCCTGCTTCCACGAGGTGCCCAACACCAGTGACAACGAGTACGTCGGCGACGTCATAGCGAGCGCCCTGTCCCGGCGTTCGATGATGCGTGCCGCCGCGGTCGTGACCGTCGCCGCCGCAGCCGGCGGCGCCGTCGTCGCCCAGGGTGCGGCCCCCGCCGCGGCCACCCCCGGCCACGGCCACGGGACGACCTCGGACGGCGCCCGCGGCCTGCGCTTCGCGCCCGTCGCGCCGAACAAGGACGACAAGGTCACCGTCCCCGCGGGCTACGAGCAGAGCGTCGTCATCCGCTGGGGTGAACCGATCCTCCGGGGCGCGCCCGCCTTCGACCCGGACAACCAGACCGCGCGGGCGCAGGCCGGCCAGTTCGGGTACAACAACGACTTCCTGAGCCTGCTGCCCCTCCGCGGCGAGCACGGCCGGCAGGTGCTCGTGGCGAACCACGAGTACACCGACGAGATTCTGATGTTCAAGGGGTACGACCCCGCCAACCCGACCCGCGAGCAGGTCGAGGTCGCCTGGGCCGCACACGGTCTGTCCGTCGTCGTGGTGCAGGAGCACCACCGCAGCGGCAAGCTCACGCCCGTCACTCGGCATCCGCTCAACCGCCGCCTGACGGCGACCAGCGAGTTCAAGCTCACCGGCCCGGCCGCGGGCAGCGACCTGGTGAAGACGTCGTCCGACCCGACCGGTACCAGGGTGCTCGGCACGCTGAACAACTGCGCGGGCGGCACCACCCCGTGGGGCACCACGCTGCACGGCGAGGAGAACTTCAACCAGTACTTCGCCAACGGCTCCAGCGCGACCGACAAGCGCTACGGCATCGGCAGCGCCGCCACCGAGCGCAAGTGGGAGCGTTTCGACAAGCGCTTCGACGTGGCCCAGGAGCCCAACGAGCCGCACCGCCACGGCTGGGTCGTCGAGCTCGACCCGTACGACCCGCAGTCCACGCCCCGCAAGCGCACCGCGCTGGGCCGCTTCAAGCACGAGGCCGCGCAGCCCCGCCTCACCGACGACGGCCGTCCGGTCGTCTACATGGGCGACGACGAGCGCTTCGACTACTTCTACAAGTTCGTCTCGTCGAAGCGGATGAAGGAGGGCAGCAGCCGCGCCGCCCGCGAGCACAACCTCACGCTGCTCGACGAGGGCACGCTGTACGTCGCCAAGCTGACCGGCGACAGCCCGCAGGACATCGACGGCACGGGCAAGCTCCCGAACGACGGCGAGTTCGACGGCAGCGGCCAGTGGATCCCGCTCGCCACCGGCGATGTCTCGCACGTCCCCGGCATGACCGCCGAGGAGGTGTACGTCTTCACCCGCCTCGCCGGTGACAAGGTCGGCGCCACCAAGATGGACCGCCCCGAGGACGTCGAGCCGTCCCCGCGCAGCGGCCGGGTGTACGTGGCCCTCACCAACAACACCGACCGCGGCAAGCCCGGCAAGGCGGGCGCGGACGAGGCCAACCCGCGCAACCTGAACAAGCACGGCCAGATCCTGGAGCTCGCCGAGCACTGGGACGACCCGGCGGGCGACGGCTTCGCCTGGCGGCTGTTCCTGGTCGCGGGCGACCCGGACGACCCCGCCACCTACTTCGCGGGCTATCCCAAGGAGAAGGTCAGCCCGATCTCCTGCCCGGACAACGTCGCCTTCGACCCGCACGGCAACCTGTGGATCTCGACGGACGGCAGCCAGCTCGGCTCGCACGACGGCCTGTTCGGCGTGGCGACCCGTGGTGAGCGGCGCGGAGAGCTCAAGCAGTTCCTGACCGTGCCGGCCGGCGCCGAGACCTGCGGTCCGATCATCCAGGACCGCCGGGTGATCGTCGCCGTGCAGCACCCGGGCGAGATCGACGGCGCGTCCGTCGAGAAGCCCGCGAGCGTGTGGCCCGACGGCCCGGGCAAGATCGTCCGCCCGTCGGTCGTCGCCGTCTGGCGCAAGGACGGCTGCGACATCGGCGTCTGATCCTGAGGCGGATCCGGTTTCACGAGGTGGCGCCCACCTGTGCGCGCCACCTCGTGAACTGTTCCGCGGGATCGCCCGTGTACGACCAGGGGACCAGCGCCGCCCGCGGTCCCAGCAGCTGGAACAGGCCGCGTGCCTCCGTCGTCAGCCCCGCGTAACAGGCGGCGTGCACCAGATAGTTGAGCTGACCGACCTCCTCGGGTTCGACCGGGGCGTCCGGGCGCCCGAGCACCCAGCGCTGCCAGGTGCGCCGTATCTCCACGATCGCCAGTTCGTGCTTCCAGTGCTGGTCGAAACCGCGCACCGGACGGCCCTGTGCGGAAGCGGCGATATGGCGGTACTCCTCCACCCGGGCGATCTGCACCAGCACCGGCAGCGGTGACCCGGGCGGTGATGCGCCCGCCGCGTCCCGCGCGAAGTCGTACATCCTGCCGTGGGTGCCGTGCCAGCGCGCCGAGTGATAGCGCAGCAACTGCACATGGCCCTCGAGATTGTCCGGGTCACGCCGGCGCATCTCGTCCCACCAGCGCCGCAGTTCGCGCCGTGGCACCCCGTCCTCGTACAGCCGGGCCACCGTCAGCAGCGACACCCAGGGCATGGGGTCAGCGGGGTGGGCGGCGGCCGCGGCGAGGCAGGCCCGTACGGTGGCGTCGAGGCGCGCACGTTCCACACCGCCGGCCTGACCGGCTCCCGCGGTGATCGCCCGGTGGAAGACCCGTACGACCTCCGTGGCCGCGCGCAGCACCGCCGCGTCGGGGCTCGCGGGCTCGGCGGCCTGCCAGCTCTCCGCCGTCGAAGATCCCGCAGCGGCGTGGGCGAGCAGCCGCACCCGGTGGGTGCGCAGCGCCCAGTCGCTTCCGGTGTCGCCCAGCAGGTCGCGGATGCCCTGCCACCGGCCGATAACGATGTCATGCAGGGTGTCGGACAGGGGCCGGTCGCCGTGGGCAGGGTCGAAATCGGGTGTGAAGCGGCGGCGTGCGGCCATCTGCGGCTCTTCTTTCGGTGTGCTCGGCGTTGTCCTCGGTGCTCCGGCCGGAGGGTCGGTCCGGTCGGAAGGTCGGTCCGGTCAGGAGGTCGGACGGTCAGAAGTCCGTGGCCAGGGCCCGGTCCGTGTAGTCCTGGCCGGGAGGTGGCGGGCTCCCGCCGAGGCTCTGCCAGGTGACGGCATGGGTCGCGTCCAGCCGGGCGGCCGGCCGGTAGTACCGACTGCCCTGCCGCCGGTACCTGATCAGCGGCACCAGTCCGGCGGCGAGTCCGCCGATCCCGATCACGATGGACGCCGCGCTCAGCTCGCCCAGCGACTCGAAGAGGATCCACAGCATGAACAGCGCACCGAGCAGGGGCCAGGCCCCGCCGAGCACGAAGTCGCGTACGGACGTCAGCAGCGTCCTGCGGTACGCCACGACCGCGGCGATCCCGGCCAGCCCGTAGTAGAACGCGATCTGCAGGCCGATCGCGGCGACCGCGGCGGCCAGCACATCGCCGACCGACCCGAGCGCCATGGACGCCGCGAACATCACGACCGCCACCACGCCGACGACGGCGACGGCGGCCCAGGGGGTGTTCCAGCGACGGTGCACCCGGCCGAGCACGGCGGGCATCGTCCGGTCGCGGCCCATCGCGAACAGGGAGCGCGTCACCTGGATCAAGGTGGTCTCCAGGGTGGCGACGGTCGACAGCAGTACCGCTATGACCAGCAGTTTTCCGCCGATTCCGGGCCAGATGGCCTCGCCCAGCGCACCCAGGACGTTCGATCCCGCCGCCTTGATCTGCGCGGTGGACAGGGTCATGTTCACGGCGACCGTGAAGGCCTCGAAGAGGAGAAAGACGACGCCGACGCCGATGAGCGAGGCGAGTCCGGCGGTGCGGCGGCTGTTGCGGGTCTCCTCGCTGAGGTTGCCGGTCACGTCCCAGCCCCAGTAGTAGAACGTGGCGATCAGCGCGCCGGAGGCGAACCCGGCCGTCCCTTCGAAGTGGGAGAAGCCGAACCAGGACCAGTCGAAGGCCAGTTGACCGCCACCCACCAGCAGCGTGGCGCCGATGAACAGCAACAGGATCGACAACTCGAAGCCGGTCAGCAGTAGTTGGGCCCGCACTGTGAGGCGTGTGCCGCCCAGGACGATCAGCAGCATCGTCAGGAACCAGCCGGCGCCGGCCAGCGTGGCCAGGGTGGGGTTCTCGGCGAGGGACGCGTCGAAGAGGGAGAGCGTGAGCGCACCGGCCGGGAGCGAGCCCGCCACCATGAAGATCGTCGTCGACACGACCAGGGCCCAGCCGGAGAGAAAGCCGAGGAAGGGGTGGAGGGTCCGGCCCACCCAGGAGTAGCCGGCGCCGGCGTTGACATCGAGCCGGCCGAGTCTGCCGTAGGCGAGGACGATGCCGAGCATGGGTATCGCGCAGTACAGCAGCGCGGCCGGACCTGCGAGACCGACGGTGGCGAGGAGTACGGAGGTGGTGGCCGCGATCGAGTAGGCGGGGGCGCTGCCCGCGACCGCCATGACGGTGGTGTCGAGCGTCCCGAGGACATTGGGCCGTAGCCCTCTGCCGGAGCTGCTGTGCATGGAAATCTCCGAATGCCCTTGTACTGCGCGATGTGTGACGGCACATCAGAAGCGAACGCCCGGGTACGGAGAAATGCGCCCCTCCGTAAAGGGAGATCGTGCGCATCGTAGTCGGATGTGTGCGCTGTGGTGAGGGGGGTTGCGCCTGACCGGCGGCCTGAGGCGGTCAGACCGCCCGACGCGGGGAAAACCCTGCGGCCCGGCGGGCCGGGGGGTCGTAGAGTCGGGTCATGGCTTCAGAAGGATCGCCCTTGTCGGACGAGGGGTCCGTACGGGTCGACGCATGGATCTGGTCCGTACGGCTCACCAAGACACGCTCGCAGGCGGCAGCCGCCTGCCGCGCGGGCCATGTGCGTGTCAACGGCGAGCGGGTCAAGCCCGCGCAGTCCGTGCGGGCCGGGGACCAGGTGCGGGTGTTCCACGCGGGGCGTGAGCGGCTGGTCGTCGTGTCGAAGATCGTGCGCAAGCGCGTGGGCCCGCCGGTCGCCGTGCAGTGCTACGTGGACAACAGCCCGCCGCCCCCGCCGAAGGAGTTCACGGCACCGGCTGCGGTACGGGACCGGGGCGCGGGCCGCCCGACCAAGCGGGACCGGCGTGAGCTGGAGCGCCTGTACGGCCTGGGCCGGCCCAAGCCGTAGTCCTGCGGGCGGGCGCGCCGATCGAGGCGAAGAACGCTGCCGGTTCGTGCGGCCGCGCATCGGCGTCGGGCACGTCGCGCCCGTCGGCCGTGGCCTTGTTCCATCCCGCCTGTCGGCCTCGCTCGTGCGGCCGGGTTCCGCCAGGGCACCCTGACCACGGGCTCCGGCGCCCTGGCCTCGCAGGTCACGACCGCGGCTCGGGAGAGGCGATCGCCCGGGCCGCCCGTACCTCCTGGCGCAGGGGCTCCAGCACCCCCTCCTCGTCGCCCGGAAGTTCCGCCCTGACCTCGACCAGCACGTCGGACTCCCGCAGGCCCTCCGCCAGCTCGCGCACCTGCCGCTCGATCCCGGCGACCTCCGAGGCGGCCGGCGGCTTCGCCCCGTGGTCGACGCGGACCCGGGCCGCCGTCGTCGCGTCCACGATCCGCTCGGTGGCCACGACCAGCGGCCACCAGGCGGCGGCCCGTGCGCCGGTCGGCGGCGGCTCGGTCAGGGCGCGCTGGAACTCCGACCGTACGGACGACAGATCCCGGTACAGGCGTCTGCGCCTGCGTACCCGCTCCGCCTGGTCATGGGCGTGGCCGTCGCTGCTCCCGGGGGTCCCGAACGCGCACAGCACATAGCTCGCGGTGTCCTCCACGGCCGCCGCCAGCCGGTCGCCGATCCGGGTGTGCCAGCTCTCCGGCCACAGCAGATAGCCCGCCACCAGCGCGATCGCACAGCCGATGAGACTGTCCGCGAGCCGCGGCAGCACCAGATGGAAACCCTGCTGGTTGAGGATGTCGGACAGCATCAGGATCACCGGGGTGATCGCCGCGGTCTGGAAGGCGTACCCCTTCGCCGAGAACGCCGGGATCAGCGCCGCCAGCACCATCATCACCGGTACGTCCCAGCCCCCGCGCGGCACCAGCGCCAGCACGGCCGCGGCGACGAGCAGCCCGGCCGCGGTCCCCAGCGCACGCAGCACCGCGCGGGAGAACACCGAGCCGAAGTCCGGTTTGAGTACGAAGGTGACGGTGAGCGCGACCCAGTACGAACGGGGCACCACCACCAGCGACACCAGCGCCTGCGCGAGGCCGATGCACAGCGCGAGACGCAGCCCGTAGCGCCAGGACGGCTCGGACAGCAGGGCGTCGCGGAACGCACGCCGGGCCCTGATGCGCAGCGACGCCGGCCGGCCGAGCCGGTCGTCCACGTTCGTCAGGTCGTGGTCGGTCTCGTGCACGACCACCGACGCATGGCGCACCGCCGAGTCCACCGCGCGGTCGGCCGGCCCTTCGGGAGGGGGCAGCACCAGCGGGGGAGCCGTACACCGCCCCCGGGCGACGGAGTCCGCCAGCTCCCGCACCGCCGCGGCGATCTCGGGCCGTCGCGAGGCCCGTCCGTAGCGGTGCGCCGCGGCAGCCGCCTCGACCAGGGGGATGACCACATTGAGCTGGGAGAGCAGTTCCACGAGCGGGCCGCGCCGTCCGTGCTCGCGGGCCCGCCGGGCGAGGATCAGGTCGTAGGCGGTGTTGAGGGACTGGGTGACCTCCTGACGCCGCTCGTCGTACGCCACCGTGCCCGCCGCCGCCAGCAGGTCGGCGACGCTGCGGTAGGTCTGGGCGACCGCCGCCTGTTCCGGCGCGCGCCCGCGCCACGGCCAGGCCAGCACGCTCAGGAAGAGCACGAACAGCCCGCCCAGACCGAGCAGCACCGGCGGCCGCCACCATGGACCCGGCAACGCCAGACCCGCCCCCACCACGGCGTTCAGCAGAAGCAGCAGCCCGGACACGGACGCGACCGCGCCGATCGACGAGATCATCCCGGAGACCAGAGCGACCACGGTCAGCACGACGACGGCGGCCCAGCCCTCCCCGTACACCAGCGTGCCGACGGTGACGCCGGCCATGCCGAAGAGCTGGGGGACCGCGATGGTGAGCATCCGCATCCGGTAGGCGACGGCGGTGTCGCTGATCACCCCGGACAGGGCACCCATCGACACCAGCGCCCCGTACTCGGGCCGGCCGACGGCGAGTCCGACGGCGAGCGGGGCGGCGAGTGCGACCGCCGCCCGGCCGACGGCCGCCTTCGGGACGGGCGTGGGCTGCGGGCGCAGGCTGCGCAGCAGCCACTCGGGCGGTGCGAAGCGCGCCGTGCCGCCCCGGTCCGTGCCGCCCTCGCGTTCTCCCATGGTCATCAACAGACCTCGGACAGGCCGTGCGGCGCAACCCGGCCGACGGCATCGGAACCGTGCCCGGAGGCCCGGAGGGGGTCAGAGAGCGAAGACGGTCTTGCCGCGCGCTCCGCCGGCCCGGTTCCGGGCGAGGGCCTCCGGGGCCTTCTCCAGCGGAAGTTCGGCGTCGACCGGTGTCTGCAGCTCGCCGTCGGCCGCCGCGGCGGCAAGCGCCTCCAGCAGCGTGGCAGAGGCGTGCAACTGGAAGCCGGCCGCTTCGACATCGCCCTCGAGCGCCACCGAACCGGCGGCGAACCGGGTCCCGACGGCCAGTCCCCCGGGCCGTGCGAGCTTCGCGTGCGCGGCGAAGGAGGCGGGATCGGCCGAGGCCATGTCGGCCACGGCGTCCACCCCGCCGGGACAGGCGCGGTGTACCGCCGCGGTCAGGTCCTCTGAGGTGGGGTCGACAGTGACGGCCGCCCCGAGCCTGCGCATCCGCAGCTCCTCGTCGCCCCGCACCACCGCCACCACCCGGACCCCGCGGGCCGCGGCGAGCTGGGTGAGGCAGCAGCCGACGCCGCCCGCGGCACCGACGACCAGCAGGCTCTGCCCGCTGCTCACGCCCGCGACGGCGAGCAGCTGGGCCGCGGTCATCCCGGCGGTGGGCAGCATCGCCGCCGTACGCATGTCGACCCCTTCGGGTACATACGTGATGGGCCCGTCCTGCGGCACCGCGACGTACTCGGCGTAGGTGCCGGCGCCGACCGGCGGGCGCGCGGCCTGACCGAAGACCGCGTCGCCGACCCGGAAGCGGTTGTCGCCGGGGCCGACGACATCCACCCTCCCCGCGTAGTCGACCCCCATGACCAGCGGGAACACATGCGGGGCGCGGCCGTCGAGAGCTCCGTCGGCCATCTGCCAGTCGACCGGGTTGAGCGCCGCGTACTCGACCTTCACCACGACCTCGCCCTCGCCGGGCTCGGGCTTGGGGACCTGGATCAGTTCGGGCTCGGCCCGGAACTCCTTGACCGCGACAGCGCGCATCGGGAAACGCCTCCTCACTGACCGCCGGCCACACACGACCCGGGGCCCGGGCAATGAGGTCCCGCGCCCCGTCCCCACTGTGACCCGGCCGGGCCCTCAGCGCACATCGTGCAGTGCGAGCCGGACCAGGACCGAGCGGTGGTCGGTGTTCGGCAGATCCAGGAAGCGCGCGTCGCGCACCGAGAAGTCATCGCTGACGAGCACATGGTCGATCTGCGTGCCGAGCGGCCGGCGCACCGACGCCGGCCAGGTGGGGGTGTGGGCCGCGCCCGCGAGGGTCGCGCTGTCGCGCAGAGCGCCCGCGTCCATTACGCGGCGGAAGGCGGCATGGTCCTGGGTGGCGTTGAAGTCACCGGCGAGAACGGTCGGGGTGCCCTCGGCCGAGGCGGCGAAGCTCCGCAGCCGGCCGAGTTCGCGGCGCCACAGCGACAGGCCTCCGGGAACGGGGGGCAACGGGTGGGCCAGCTGGACATTGATGTCCCGGCCGGCGACGACGGCCACCGAGCCGGGCATCGCGAGCGTGGACGGGACGCCGCGCGCGGGGCGCAGCGGATGCTTGCTGAGGATCGCTGAGCCTGTTGCCCCGCCGCCCTCGACCACATTGCGGTACGGGTAGTCGGAGCGGGAGATCTCCGCCTCGAGCGCCTCGGAGCACCGGTACTCGCATTCCTGCACGAACACGAGGTCGGGCCGCTCCCGGCGGATCGCCGCCACGAGCGCCTCCGTCGCCCCGCCGAACTCGACGTTCGACGTCAGCACTTCGAGCTGCGCGACGACCGGACCGGGCGGGTCGTCGGTCAGCCCGGTGTCGTACGGCCGGACGAACCAGCCGGTGAGGGCGAGTACCGCGGCCGCCCAGGCCATGAGGGTGCGCCGGCGGGCGAGCACGCCGAGCAGCAGGGCGGCGCCGGCGGGCACCAGCATCCAGGGCAGGAAGGCGAGCAGCTGCGGTACGGGAGTGACGGCGTCGGTGTCCGCGAGGCGGCAGGCGATCACCACGGTCGGGACGAGCAGCAGCAGGGCGGCGAACCGGACGGCCGTGCGGCGCCCGGCGGAGGGCGGCGGGGGGCCGTCGCCGTACGGGGCAGGAGGCGGGCCCGCGTCCGCCGGCGCGCCGTTCGTTGCTGCCGTGTCCACACACCCCTCCGAGCCGCAGGACGTTTCCGGCGACGGACGTCTCTTACGACGTCCGTCTGTCGTGAGGACGCCGGTTCCGGGCACTTCGTTGCGGCGAGCCGCGACCCGCGGGGGACGGCGGCTCCCTGACTTGCCCGCGACCGCGCGCGGGTGTGCTCTGAAGGAGGACGGACGAGGACGAGCGGAAGGAGCTCTCCGACATGGCCACACACGCAGCGGTGCCCGCACGGCACCACGGTCACGCGAGCTGGGCGGTGCCCGCCACTCTGGGCGTGAGCTTCGGCATCTACGCCATGGTTCTCAAGCGCTTCGAGGAAGGCGGGTTCTTCAACGGCGCCCAGCTCCTCCTCGGAGTGGTCTGCGCGGTGGTCATGGGCGGGCTGACCTACGGTCTCGGCCGGATCCAGGGCGGACTGCGGCGAGAGGTCAGGGCCGTGGCCTACGGGGCGCTGACCGCGGTGGCGGTCGGCTTCCTGACCAGCCTGTCCGACGGCAGCGTGCTCAGGTCGGCGTGCATCGGCGTGGCGGTCGGGGCGGGAGCCGGCCTCATGACCTTCTACGCCCTCTACGTGCACCAGACATGAACGTGCACCGGACATGAAGGAGTGACGGGCGTCTGTCTCCGGCAGACGTCTCCCTCCGACTCGCGGCCGCCGGATCGGATCTGGCGGCCGCGCGCTGCGGTCTCGCGCCTGCCGGGTGAGGGCCGAAGACCGGTGGAGGGAGGCGCCCCGTGCAGGAGCAGGACCGGGAACAGGAGCTGCCGCCGCTGCGTGTCGCAGTGATCATCGGCAGCACGCGAGAGGGGCGGGCCGGAGAGCAGATCGGACACTGGTTCCTGGAGTGCGCCGAGCGCCGCGCAGACCTGGAGCCCGCGGTGCTCGATCTCGTCGACTTCCACTTCCCGGCCCGCTACCCGCACCGCCCGACGGAGCAGATGCGGGAGTTCAGCGCGCAGGTGGCGCACGCCGACGCCTTCGTCGTCGTGACGCCGGAGTACAACCGCTCGTTCCCCGCCTCCCTCAAACAGGCCATCGACTGTGCGTACGACGAGTGGCACACCAAGCCCGTCGCCTTCGTCAGCTACGGCCATGGGTCGGGCGGTCTGTACGCGGTCGAGCAGCTGCGCTCGGTGTTCACCGAGCTCCACACCGTGACCCTGCGCAACGGGGTCAGCGTGGATCTGCTCGAGGGCAGGCTCGAGGACCGGGACGGCGCGGTGGCGCTGATGCTCGACCAACTGCACTGGTGGGGGCTGGCCCTGCGCGAGGCCCGTGCCGCCCGGCCCTATGTCTGCTGAAGCTCAGCTCACCGGGGCATGCCCGTGTCGCCGATGACTTCCGCGGGCCGCACCGGTCAACTCCGTAGCACCGAGCGAAGACCGCAGATCCACCCAAGACCTGAAGACCTGAAGACCGCCCGAAGACCTTCCGAAGGAACTGACGATGAGTACAGATCTGGCAATCGAGACCACCGGCCTGGTGAAGGTCTTCGGTGACAACCGGGCCGTCGACGGCGTCGATCTGCGCGTACCCGCCGGCACGGTCTACGGCCTGCTCGGTCCGAACGGCGCGGGCAAGACGACCACCGTGCGGATGCTGGCGACGCTGCTGCGCCCGGACGGCGGCGAGGCCCTGGTCTTCGGCAAGGACGTGCAGAAGGACGCCGACGCGGTCCGCAGCCGGGTCAGCCTCACCGGCCAGTACGCCTCGGTCGACGAGGACCTCACCGGTACGGAGAACCTCGTGCTGCTGGGGCGGCTGCTCGGGCACGCCAAGGCGGCGGCGCGGGAGCGTGCCGCGCAGCTGCTGGAGGCGTTCGGGCTGCGGGACGCGGCCGACAAGCAGGTGAAGAACTACTCGGGCGGTATGCGGCGCCGTATCGACATCGCCGCCTCCATCCTGAACACCCCGGATCTGCTGTTCCTGGACGAGCCGACCACCGGGCTCGATCCCCGCAGCCGCAACCAGGTATGGGACATCGTGCGGGCGGTCGTCGCCCAGGGGACGACCGTGCTGCTGACGACGCAGTATCTGGACGAGGCCGACCAGCTCGCCTCCCGAATCGCCGTGATCGACCACGGCAGGGTGATCGCCGAGGGCACCAAGGGTGAGCTGAAGGCGTCGGTCGGGTCCGGCGCCGTGCATCTGCGGCTGCGGGACGCCGCACAGCGGCCGGCCGCCGAGCAGGTGCTGGCGGCGGCACTCGGCGCGGAGGTGCTGCTGGACGCCGACCCGGTCGCGCTGACCGCCCGGGTGAACGGGCACGGCACCGACCGCGGCGCGGCGGAGCAGGCCGCGCACGCACTGGCCGAACTGGCCCGCACCGGAATCACCGTGGACAACTTCGCACTGGGTCAGCCCAGCCTGGACGAGGTCTTCCTCGCCCTGACCGACAAGAAGGGGGAGGCGGCATGAGCACCGCGACCACCACCAAGGACCTGAGCGAACTCGAACTCGAGGCCCCGAGGGCCGAGGAGCTGGCCGCACTGCTGGTCGGCGGGGAGCGACCACCGCGGCCGAGCGCGCTGTCGGCGTCGCTGACGTTCGGGTGGCGGGCCATGCTCAAGATCAAGCATGTGCCGGAGCAGCTCTTCGACGTGACCGCGTTCCCGATCATGATGGTGCTGATGTACACGTACCTCTTCGGAGGGGCGCTGGCCGGCTCGGTCGACGCGTACATCCAGTTCCTGCTGCCGGGCATCCTGGTGATGAGCGTCGTGATGATCACGATGTACACGGGCGTCGCGGTCAACACCGACATCACGAAGGGCGTGTTCGACCGCTTCCGCACGCTGCCGATCTGGCGGCCCGCGCCGATGGTCGGCTATCTCCTCGGCGACGTCGTGCGCTACTTCATCGCCTCCGTCGTGATGCTGACGGTCGGTGTGGTCATCGGCTACCGCCCGGACGGCGGCCTGGTGGGCATCGCGCTCGGGGTGGTGCTGCTGATGCTCTTCTCGTTCTCCTTCTCCTGGATCTGGACGATGTTCGGCCTGCTGCTGCGCACCGAGAAGTCGGTGATGGGCGTCAGCATGATGGTGATCTTCCCGCTGACCTTCCTGAGCAATGTCTTCGTCGACCCGAAGACGATGCCGGGCTGGCTGCAGGCCTTCGTCAACAACAGCCCGGTGACCCATCTGTCCACGGCGGTCCGCGACTTGATGGCGGGCGACTGGCCGGCGGCGGACATCGCCTGGACGCTGGGCTGGTCGGCGGTGCTGGTGGTGGTCTTCGGCTCGGTGACGATGCGGCTCTACAACCGCAAGTGAGAGCAAGGACGGCCGGCTTCTCGTGACGGCCGGCTTTCCGTGACGGCCGGCTTTCCGTGACGGCCGGCTTTTCGTGACGGGCGCCCCGAGGGACCGGGGCGCCCGTTCGCCGTCTACCTTGTTGACCTTCTCCCCGGGGGAAGCCCCAGCATCGGTGGGGCCGGGCGAGGTGCCCGGTACGAGGAAACGCCAGGAAGCGGGGACGGATCATGGGGCTGCTGACCATAGGAGCCTTCGCCCACGCCTCCCGGCTGTCCGCCAAGGCCCTGCGCCGCTACGACGAACTGGGCCTGCTGCCACCGGCCCGTGTCGACCCCTTCACGGGATACCGGTACTACGACGAGACGCAGTTGGAGCGTGCCCGGCTGGTGGCGTGGCTGCGGCGGATCCGGATGCCGCTCGCCCGCATCCGGGAGGTCTGCGACCGCTCCGAGTCGGACCCGGCCGCGGCCGCCCGGGACATCCGGGCGTACTGGGCGCAGGTGGAGGCGGAGACGGCCGCGCGGCGCGATCTGGCGTTGTTCCTCGTGGACCAGCTGTCAGGGAAGGACACCGACACGATGTCGCACCACACCATGGACCTGGGGTTCCGCTATGCCGCCCGCTCGGACCGGGGTCTCGTCCGGGAGACCAACCAGGATGCCGTGTACGCCGGATCCCGGCTGCTTGCGGTCGCCGACGGCTACGGGGGCGATGGCGCACGGGCCGGCACCGCCGCGATCGAGGCCCTCAGGCCGCTGGACGAACCGGGGGACGCGGTGTCGTCGCAGGCCGGGGATCTGCTGAACGCCCTGGAGGACGCCGTCCGCCGCGCCAACACCGCGGTGACGGGCCTGGACGGCTCAGGGACCACACTGACCGCGCTGCTGTGGACGGGTTCCCGGCTGGCGCTGGTGCACATCGGCGACACCCGCGCGCATCTGCTGCGCGGGGGCGAGCTGTTCCGGATCACGCATGACCACACCGTCGTGCAGTCGATGATCGACGAGGGCACGCTGACCGCCGAGGAGGCCGTCTCCCATCCCCGACGGGCGATGCTGCTGCGGGCGCTGGACGGGAACGAGGACCACGCGCGCCCGGATCTGCGGCTGCACGAGGCACGGCCCGGCGACCGCTATCTCCTGTGCTCGGACGGCCTGTTCACCATCGTGCCGGACGCGGCGATCCTGCAGATCCTGAGCACGGTTGCCGATCCGGAGGCGGCGGTCGACGAACTGGTCGCGCTCGCCCACGGCGCGGGCGGTCCCGACAACATCGCCTGCGTCGTGGCCGACGTGGTGCCGCTGTGACCCGGCCGCTGTGCCCCCTCCGCAGGTCGTGACCGTTCACAGCCGCCAGTCGACCGGGCGCGGCGGGCGGTAGGAACAGGTCGCCCCCGTGGCCACGGACTCCCGCAGATGCGCGGCCAGTTCGGGGTGGAGGGCGTCCAGTTTGCGCAGGGTGTCGCGGATGCGGGCGGTGACCGTCTTACGGGCCCGCTCCGCCTCGTCGCCCAGGCGTCGCGTACGGCCGCCGAGTCCCGCGGCCGTACGCAACTCCTCCAGCAGTGCGCTCCGTTCGCGGTCGTGCGCGGCGGCCCGGTCGTCGTCGCCCCGGGCGCCCGCCCGGTCTATCTCGTCGTCCAGCTGCGCGAGCCGCCGGCGGTAGCGGCTCTTGGCCTCCTCGTCGAGGACCGGGTCGCCGCCGAACCGGCGCGCGGCGACCGCGGCCTCGCCGCCCTCGGGGTCGAGCAGCACGACGGCGGGCAGATCGTCGCCGGGGTGGGTGAGCAGCGTGTGCAGATCCCGCAGCCCCTTGGCGTCCGGCATGTGCACGGCCCGGCCGCCGAAGGCGAGAGCCCACACGGCGCCGTTGCGCCGGAACTCCGCCCGGGTGGGGCTCTCCTTGGCTGCGGCGGGTGCGGGCTCGCCGGCTCCGCCGTCCGGCAGCAGATGTGTCAGGCCGAGCTCCTGGGCCTCCTTCGCCGTCCGCGCCACCAGCTTCGCGTCCGCGTCCGGCCCCAGTGCCCCGATCAGCGCGGCCCTGGCGCGGACCGACCAGGGCCGCGCCCGCAGCCGGTCGGCCGATTCGTACGCCGCCGTCAGCGCCGCGACCGCGTCCGCTGTACGCCCCTGGGCCGCGTCCAGCAGACCCAGCCACAGGTCGACGGGACCACTGATGTCGCACCCGAACAGCGAGACGACCCACTGCCCCGCGTACGGCGAGAGCTCCGCACGGGCCGCATCGATGCGGCCCTCGTCGCGCAGTGCGGCCGCGGTCTGCGCCCGCAGCCGCATCCACAGCGGGACGAAGTACTTGGGGAACGGCTCGGCCGCGGCCTCGAGGTCCTCGACCAGCCGCAGCGCTCGTGCCGCGTCGCCCTGCTCGGTCGCCGTGATCCCTTCCAGCAGCCGCGGATAGGGATGGCCCATCTCCTCGAGTCCGTCGACCACCGCGGCCGCCTCGCCGATCCGGCCCCTGAGCAGCTTCAGTGCCCAGTCCATGTGCGCGATCATGAAGGTGAACGCCGGATGCGCGTGGCTGTACTCCTGGACCTCGGCCAGGAGCCGGCCGGCCTCCTCGAAGCGGCCTCCCAGGGCCGCGATCAGGGACTGGTCGACGCTCCTGCCCAGTTCGAACCGGCGCAGGGCCGACCGCTCGGCCAGCGCCACGAAGGTGCGCAGCTGGTTCAGATAGAGCGGGTCGCCGAGCTCCAGCAGGGACACCCAGCGCATCGATGTGGCGAGCAGCTCCATGTCCCGGTTGCCCGTGCGGCGGGCGACTTCGGCCATCTCGTCGGTGAGCGCGAGCCGCTCCGCCGAGGTGCCGAGGCCCCAGATGGAGTCGTGCCGCGCCCACAGGGCGAAGGACAGCGCCTCGTCGTCCTCCGCGTCGCGCGCCAGCGCCGTGCAGCGCACCGCCAGATCCTGGGCGATCCGGTCGGCCGACACCCCTTCCAGATCGGCCGGGTCGCCGCCGATGAGCGCCAGATACGCCGTGTGCAGCAGCTCCCGGGGCCGGTGCCGCCGGTCCTGTGCGTCCTGGTGCTGGTGCAGGGTGATCGCCACACGGGCCAGCAGCTCGGGATCGCCCAGCTCCTCGGCCAGGTCCGCCGCCTGTTCGAAGGCGCGGCGGCTCTCGCCGTCCTCGCCGCCGTGACGCAGTTCGCCGCCCAGGTCGAGGGCGACCAGTGCGGCCCGGCGCGCATCGGGTGCCGCGACCTCCAGGGCGCGCCGGTAGTGGCCGACCGCCTCCTCGGTGGCCAGCCTGCCCGAGGCGTCGCGGGCCGCGGCGAGCAGCAGATCCACTCGGCGGTCGCGCGCCAGCTCCTCGCCCGCCAGGTGTGCGTGCCGGGCGAGATCGGCGGGAAGGACCTTCTCCCGCAGGGCGGGCGAGCTGTCCAGGGCCTGTACGACGCCCGCGTGCCGGCTGCGCGCCTCCTGCTCCTCCAGTGCTTCGTAGAGCGTTTCCCGTACGAGATCGTGGGCGAAGGCGAACCGGCCCCCGGAGCGCCCGGCCACCAGGCGGGCCGCGACCGCCCGTTCCAGCAGCCGGTCCACATGGGGCACGGGCGCGCCGGCCACCGTCGCGAGCACCTGCCGGTGGAACTCCCGGCCCAGCACGGCGGCTGTCACCAGCAGCTCGCTCACCGCCTCGGGCAGCATCGCGAGCCGCCGGCGCACCGCCTCTCGCACGCCCGGCGCGACCGTGGTGACGGGACTGCCGCTGTGCCAGATCCGGGCGGTCTGCTCGACGAAGAAGGGATTGCCGCCGGTGCGGCGGTGCACCTCGTCGACGAGGTCCGGCTCCGGTGCGGCCCCGGCCGTCAGCTCGATCAGGGCCCCGACCTCGTCGCGCTCGAGCCCCGTCAGCGTCACGGTCGTCGTGGCCCGTGCGGCGAGCGGCAGGATCAGCCCCTGCAGCGGGTGGTCGGCCGACTCCACCTCCGCGTCCCGGTAGGTACCGATGAGCAGCAGCCGTTCGAACCAGGCGTGCTGCGCGGCGAATTCGAGGAGCCGGAGCGAGGCCGGGTCCGCCCAGTGCAGGTCGTCCAGCACCACCACCAGCGGCCGCTGCTGCGAGACGGTGACCAGCGCGGTCGTCACCGCGTCGTACACCGGGAAGGCCTCGCCGCCGCTCTCCACCTCGCCGGGGGCCTCCCCGAGCAGCACCGCGAGCCGCCCGGCCGCCGCCCGCTCGGCCTCGGCCCATGCCTCGGCGCCCGCCCCGCGCCGCAGTCCGCGCACCACCTGCACCCACGGCCAGTACCCGGGCGCGCTCTCGGAGTCCCAGCAGGTCCCGCCGAGCACCAGCGCACCCCGCTGCCGTGCGTCGTCGGCCGCGTCGGTGACGAGGGTCGTCTTGCCGATGCCGGCTTCGCCGGTGACCAGCACCAGGCCCCCGTGGCTGTCCGTCGCCCGGCCGATCTCGGCCCGGAGGACGCCTGCGGGGTGGTCACGCCCGATGAGTGCACGGCTCATGCCGAAACCATAGGAGGCGTCACTGACATCGGCCATCAGCATTACCAGGGATCCCGGCCCCCCGGGCCGCACGGGCGGGTCAGTCCGCGGCCCTGCCCCGCACCACGACGACCGGGCACGGCGCGTGCTGGGTGACATGGAGCCCGACGGACCCGAGCAGCGTCGCCTTGAAGCCGCTGTAGCCGCGGTCGCCCACGACCAGCAGCGACGCGCCTTCCGCCCGGTCCATCAGGGCCTGCGCCGCATTGCCGATCATGACCGTCTGGGTGACGGCGGCGGCCGCCTCGGCGCCGAGTTCCTGGGTCAGGGTGTCGTCGAGGATCTTGGCGGACAGGGCTTCGGGGTCGAAGTCGGCCGGGATGGAGGGGACCATCGAGGCCCAGCCCGCCGCCGGGTACTCCCAGCTGATGACGGCTTCGACGGAGTCGCCGGTCAGTCCGGCCTGCCGTACGGCCCAGTGCAGCGCCCGCACGGACGGCGGCGATCCGTCCACGCCGACGACGATCCTGCCTGCGGCTGCCATACCCGCCACCTCCGTAGCCCCACGCGACCCGTGACCCCCTGTTGTTGCAAGCCTACGTAAAACTACGCAAACAAGGCAGCGGTGTCCGTGCCGCGCGCCCGGTCGGCCGGGCGCGCCGCCATCAGCAGGGCCAGCTCGCGCCCCGCTCGCGCGATCCGGTCGGGAAGCGTCTCGGTCAGTGCGTCGCCCGTGCCGCCCCAGTCCTCCGATGCCGCGTACACGGCCGTCGGGGCGATCTGCGCCCGCAGATACGCGAAGAGGGGACGCAGCGCGTGGTCCAGGACCAGCGAATGCCGGGCGGTCCCGCCGGTCGCGGCGATGAGCACGGGCTTGCCGCTGAGCGCGCCGGGCTCGATCAGGTCGAAGAAGGACTTGAACAGCCCGCTGTAGGAGGCGGTGAAGACGGGTGTGACCGCGATGAGTCCATCGGCGCCGGTCACCGCCTCGATCGCCTCGGCCAGGGCGGGCGCGGGGAAGCCGGTGACGAAGTTGTTGGCGATCATCACGGCCAGATCGCGCAGTTCGACGACGCGTACCTGAACGGCCAGGTCGGTGCCGGCCAGCTCACGCCGTACGGACTCGGTGATCCGGTCGCCCAGCAGCCGGGTCGACGAGGGCACGCCCAGCCCGGCGGAGACCACGACCAGGTTCAGCGGTTCGGTGGTGTGCTGCATCTGTTACGACTCCTTCGTCTCTTCGGCCCTCGCGGCCAGTACGGCGGGGTGCAGCGGCGCGGTCTGCGGAACCCCGGCCGGCCGCAGGTTCGCGAACTCCTTGCGCAGGACGGGCACGACCTCTTCGCCCAGCAGGTCGAGCTGTTCCAGCACCGTCTTGAGCGGCAGCCCCGCGTGGTCCATCAGGAACAACTGGCGCTGGTAGTCACCGAAGGTCTCGCGGAAGGTCAGCGTCTTGTCGATGACCTGCTGCGGGGAGCCGACGGTCAGCGGCGTCTGCTCGGTGAAGTCCTCCAGCGACGGCCCGTGTCCGTAGACCGGAGCGTTGTCGAAGTAGGGGCGGAACTCCCGTACCGCGTCCTGCGAGTTCCGGCGCATGAAGACCTGACCTCCGAGGCCGACGATCGCCTGCTCCGGCGTGCCGTGCTCGTGGTGGGCGTAGCGCTCGCGGTAGAGCCTGATCAGCTTCTGGAAGTGCTCCTTGGGCCAGAAGATGTTGTTCGCGAAGAAGCCGTCGCCGTAGTACGCGGCCTGCTCGGCGATCTCCGGGGAGCGGATCGAGCCGTGCCAGACGAACGGCGGGACGCCGTCCAGCGGGCGCGGCGTGGAGGTGAAGCCCTGCAGCGGCGTGCGGAACCGGCCTTCCCAGTCGACCACGTCCTGCCTCCACAGCCTGTGGAGCAGTGCGTAGTTCTCGATGGCGAGCGGGATGCCCTGGCGGATGTCCTGGCCGAACCACGGATAGACCGGTCCGGTGTTGCCCCGCCCCATCATCAGATCGACCCGGCCGTCGGCCAGGTGCTGGAGGTATGCGTAGTCCTCGGCGATCTTCACCGGGTCGTTGGTGGTGATCAGCGTGGTGGAGGTGGACAGGACGATGCGGTCCGTCCGGGCCGCGATGTGCCCGAGAAGGGTGGTCGGTGACGAGGGGACGAACGGCGGGTTGTGGTGCTCGCCGGTCGCGAAGACGTCCAGGCCGACCTCCTCCGCCTTGCGTGCGATGGCGACCGTCCCCTTGATCCGCTCGTGCTCGCTCGGCGTGCGGCCGGTGGTCGGGTCGGTGGTGACGTCGCCGACCGTGAAGATGCCGAACTGCATGGAGCTCACCTCTCGGGTTAGTGGTTGAAGATTGAACTATACCCTCCAACCGTGACCCCGGGGTCGGTATTCCGCCCGCCCGACGGGCGGGCGGAGTGTGCTGTACGCCGCACCGAAATGCTTTTGCACTTTGTTGCATAATCGCGGGGGCGCCGCTAGAACTGAAAGGGACGACACCTGCGTGAGGAGACGCCCGATGAGCGACCTTGGTACGCCGTACCCGCATCTGCTGAGCCCGCTCGACCTCGGGTTCACGACCCTGCCCAACCGGGTCCTGATGGGGTCCATGCACATCGGCCTCGAAGAGGCCGAGCGCGGCTTCGAGCGTATGGCGGCGTTCTACGCCGAGCGCGCCCGCGGCGGCGTGGCCCTCATCGTCACCGGCGGCATCTCCCCGAACGACCGCGGCCGCCCCTACGAGGGCGGGGCCAAGCTCACCACCGAGGAAGAGGCCGCGAAGCACCGGATCGTCACCGACGCCGTGCACGCCGAGGGCGGCCGGATCGCCATGCAGATCCTGCACTTCGGGCGGTACGCGTACCACGCCGATCTGGTCGCCCCGAGCGCGATCCAGGCCCCCATCAGCCCGTTCGTCCCGCACGCCCTGACCGACGACGAGGTCGAGGAGACCATCGACGACTTCGTCCGCGCGGCGCGCCTCGCCAAGTCCGCCGGATACGACGGTGTCGAGGTGATGGGCTCCGAGGGCTACTTCATCAACGAGTTCATCGCGAGCGCCACCAACCGGCGCACCGACCGCTGGGGCGGCTCGTACGAGAACCGCATCCGGCTTCCGCTGGAGATCATCCGCCGTATCCGGGCCGAGGTCGGCGAGGAGTTCATCCTCATCTACCGCCTCTCCATGCTGGACCTGGTACCCGGTGGCTCCTCGCTCGACGAGGTGATCACCCTCGCCAAGGAGATCGAGGCGGCCGGAGCGACGATCATCAACACCGGCATCGGCTGGCACGAGGCCCGTATCCCCACCATCGCCACCTCCGTTCCGCGCGGCGCCTTCAGCTGGGTGACCAAGAAGCTGATGGGCGCGGTGTCCGTCCCGCTGATCACCAGCAACCGCATCAACACCCCCGAGGTCGCCGAGCAGCTGCTCGCCGACGGGCGTGCCGACATGGTGTCGCTGGCCCGGCCCTTCCTCGCCGACCCTCAGTTCGTCGCCAAGGCCGGGGCCGGCCGCGCCGACACCATCAACACCTGCATCGGCTGCAACCAGGCCTGCCTCGACCACACCTTCAGCGGCAAGCTCACCTCCTGCCTGGTCAACCCGCGTGCCTGCCACGAGACCGAACTCGTCCTCTCCCCGACCAGGCTCCGCAAGCGCATCGCCGTCGTCGGCGCCGGACCGGCCGGGCTCGCCTGCGCCGTCTCCGCAGCCGAGCGCGGCCACGACGTGACCCTGTTCGACGCCGCGGACGAGATCGGCGGCCAGCTCAACATCGCCAAGCGGATCCCGGGCAAGGAGGAGTTCAACGAGACACTGCGCTACTTCCGCACCCAGCTCGACCTGCACGGCGTCCAGCTGCGACTCGGCACCCGGGTCGAGGCCGGCGACCTGTCCGCGGCCGACTACGACGAGGTGGTCGTCGCCACCGGCGTCAGCCCCCGGACCCCCGAGATCGAGGGCGTCGACCACAGCAGCGTGCTCAGCTACCTCGATGTGCTGCGCGACGGGGCACCGGTCGGCGAGCGCGTCGCCGTCATCGGCGCGGGCGGCATCGGCTTCGACGTGGCCGAGTTCCTCACCGACGCGGGCGAGGGCGCGAGCCTGGACCCCGAGACGTACTTCCGCCAGTGGGGCGTCGACACCGAGTACGCAGCCCCCGGCGGACTGACCCGGCCGGAGCGCTCCGCCCCGCCGCGGTCCGTGCACCTGCTGCAGCGCAAGACCAGCAAGGTCGGCGCGGGCCTCGGCAAGACCACGGGCTGGATCCACCGCACCGAGCTCAAGCACCGCGGCGTCACCATGACCGCGGGAGCGACGTACGAGCGGATCGACGACGAGGGCCTGCACGTGACCGTCGACGGCACCACCTCCGTGCTCCCCGTCGACACGGTGGTCCTGTGCACCGGCCAGGAGCCGCAGCGCTCGCTGTACGAGGAGCTGTCCGCGGCCGGCCGCTCGGTGCACCTGATCGGCGGCGCCGACGTGGCTGCCGAGCTGGACGCCAAGCGGGCCATCGACCAGGGCACGCGGCTGGCCGCGGCGCTGTGACCCCGCGTCCGGGCACGAGCCCGCGTCCATAGGATGCGGGCCATGTCCCTCCCGCATGCGATCCTCACGGCCCTGCTCGAAAAGCCCTCGTCGGGCCTGGAGCTGACCCGCCGTTTCGACAGGTCGATCGGCTACTTCTGGTCGGCCACCCATCAGCAGATCTACCGGGAGCTGGGCAAACTCGAGCAGGCAGGGCACATCCGTGCCCTGCCCTCCGCTCAGCCGACCCGCGGGCAGAAGAAGGAGTACGAGGTGCTGCCCGCGGGCCGCGCGGAGCTGGCCGCGTGGGTGGGGCGGCCGGAGGACCCGAGGCCGGGCCGCGATCCGCTGCTGCTGCGTCTGCGCGCGGCGGCGGTGGCGGGCGGCGTGGGTCTGGAGGAGGAACTCGTACGCCATCTGGAGCTGCACAGTGCCCAGTTGGCCGAGTACGAGGCGATCGAGAAGCGCGACTTCCCGCCCGAGCGCCGGGTGACCAGACAGGACCGGCTGCGGCATGTGGTGCTGCGGGGCGGGATCGAACTGGAGACGTTCTGGACGAAGTGGCTGACGGACACGCTGAAGGAGCTGTCCGTATCCCCTGACAGGCCCCACCGGGATGCGGCACCTGACGCCCCGTGAGACGGTCACGACGTGAACGACATCGCGACGGACACCCTGATCGCGGCCTGCTGCGCCGCAGCGCTCACCCTGCTGGTCCGGTCCGCCCTCGGCTTCGTCAGGGCGGGCGGCACCGACCCGTCCATCGAGGCCCGCTCCGTGGAACTCGGCCTCTACGGCGGCATGGTCGCCCTGCTGACCCTCGGCCTGTTCATCGGCCTGACCTGACCCGGCAGGAGGGAGTTCAGAGCCAGCCGTTGCGGCGGAAGCTGCGGTGGATGAGCAGACAGGCGGTCGCCATCACACCGAGGACGAGGGGATAGCCGTACGTCCAGTGCAGCTCGGGCATGTGCTCGAAGTTCATGCCGTAGACCCCGCACACCATCGTCGGTACGGCGACGATGGCCGCCCACGCGGTGATCTTGCGCATGTCCTCGTTCTGGGTGACGGTCACCTGGGCGAGATGGGCCTGCAGGATCGAGTCCAGCAGCCCGTCGAACGCGGCGATCTGCTCGTTGATCCGGGCCAGATGGTCGACGACGTCGCGGAAGTACGGCTGTATGTCCGGGCCGACCGGCGGCAGGGGGGTGGTGGCCAGCGTCCGCAGGGGGCGCTCCAGGGGGGCCACGGCCCGCTTGAGCTCCAGCAGTTCGCGCTTGAGCTGGTAGATCCGCCCGGCGTCGCCCCGGCCGGCCTGTTCGCTGAAGACGGCGGTCTCCACCGCGTCGATGTCGTGCTGCACCGCGTCCGCGACCGCCAGGTGCTCGTCGACGACATGGTCGGCTATCGCATGCAGGACGGCGGCCGGTCCCTTGGCCAGCTGCTCGGGCGCGGACTCCAGCGCCTCGCGCAGCGGGCCGAGTGAACCGTGTCTGCCGTGCCGGACGGTGATCACGAAGTCGGATCCGGTGAAGACCATCAGTTCGCCGGTGTCCACCACCTCGCTGGCGGCGGTGAGTTCCTCGTGCTCGACATAGCGGCAGGTCTTGAACACGGCGAACAGGGTGCCCGCGCCGTGCGTGTCGTCGTAGCGCTGCACCTTGGGGCGCTGATGCGGCTGCACGGCGTCCTCGACGGCGAGCGGATGCAGCTCGAACAGCTCGGCGATACCGGCGAATTCGGCCTCGGTGGGCTCGTGCAGCCCGATCCACACGAAGCCGCGGCCCGCCTTGCGCACCAGACGCAGCGCCTCGTCCACGGCGTACGGGCCGGGACGGCGCACCCCGTCCTCGTACGTCACGCAGTTCACCACCGCGCTGCCCAGCGGCGACCTGGCCGGGTGGCTCAAGTCCACGGTGCGGCGGTAGGTACGGCGGACCACGCGGCGCAGGCTGCGGATCATCGGCACGGCGGGCTCCTTTCAACAGCGACGGGCGCACAGTGTGCCACCCGCCGCTGCCGGGGAGTGCCGCGGTGCCGTGCAGGTCACACACGGGTCAGGTGCAGACGAGCTCAGGAGCCGCCCAGTCGGCGTGGTCGTGGTCGATGCCGTCACCGGCGTCGGTGACGACGAGTCGCAGCTTCTGGCCGCCGGTCAGGTCGGCGGTCAGGCGGACCGGCGGATCGCTCGCTGTGCGTACGCCGCTGTCGGCGACCAGCGCCGCGTCCCGGTAGATCCGGAAGACGGCCGATCCGCCGGCCGTGGACTCGTCGTCCACACCGACCTCGACGCTCACCGACCGGCAGATGCCGCCCAGGTGGTACGTGATGTCGCTCGCGGCGTGGGTGCCGAGCCCTTTGGCGTAGGTGGTGCCGCCGATGGTGAGCGTGCGGCCGTCTCCCGCGGCCTGCTCGCCGTTGCTGCGGTGACGCTCGACCGGTCCCCAGCCGTTTGCGGCCGAGGTCCAGGGCAGATCGCCCAGCTGGTGGATGCCCGCCGGGGGTGGCACCGGGCTGCCCGGTGTCACCCGGTACATCACCGTGCCGTGCGGGGGGACCGAGGCGCTGATGGTGCCCGTGGTGGTGCGGGTCTGCCGGGACCACAGGTCCTTGAGCGTGTAGGAGGAAGCACCGCCGAGCCCGATCGCGTCGACGGTCGTGGTGATCGTCCGCGCCGAGATGTTCTCGTTGGTGAGCGTCACCGAACGGCTGCCGTCCGCCAGGGGCTTGGACATCACCAGCAGACCGCCGGAGCGGGAGACCACCGTGCCCTGTCGGCCCAGGCTGTCCTGGTCGACGGCGATGACATCGGTGTTCCTCAGGATCTCGAGGGTGGCGGGCGAGGCGGTGCGCAGATCGCTGCCGATCAGCAGGGGCGCCGCCATCTGTGCCCAGAGGCTGAAGTGTGTCCGGTACTCGGTGTCCGTCATTCCGCCGTTGCCGACCTCGAGCATGTCGGGGTCGTTCCAGGCCCCGGGCCCGGCGTAGGGCGCGAGCGACTGGTTCGCACGGGCGATATTGATCATGCTGGACCAGGTGTCGCTGATGTCCCCGGTGGTGCGCCAGGCATGGCCGTACTCACCGGCCCACTTCCAGGGCTGGTTCTCGCCCCACTCGCAGATGCTGTAGACGATCGGCCGCCCGGTGGCCTCGAGCGCGTCGGCCATGGCCTTGTACCGCTGCCTGGCGTCGACACCGCTGTTGTTGCAGTTGTCGTACTTCAGGTAGTCGACTCCCCAGGAGGCCCACAGCTCGGCGTCCTGCCGCTCGTGCCCGAGTCCGCCGGGAAACCCTTTGACGTCACAGGTCTTGGTACCGGCGCTGGAGTAGATCCCGAACTTGAGTCCTTTGGAGTGCACATAGTCGGCAACGGCCTTGATCCCGTTGGGGAAGCGGACCGGGTCGGGGACCAGATTGCCGGCTGTGTCCCGGTCGGGCAGGGCCCAGCAGTCGTCGATGTTGACGTACTCGTACCCGGCGTCCTTGAGGCCCTGGGAGACGAAGACGTCGGCGATGCCCTTGACCATTGCCTCGTTGAACTCGGCGCGGCAGTGGGTGGAGTTCCAGTTGTTGAAGCCCATGGGCGGGGTGAGGGCGAGACCGCCCCCGCCCCCGGCCGCGGGCGCGGCGGCCTGCGGCGGGGCTTGCGCGGCGGCCGAAGGGGGCGCGGTGAGGGCCGCCCCGCCGGTGAGGAGGGCGAGAGCGGCTGCGACGACAGCGAGTCGCCTTCCCGGCGTGGTTCGTTTTCCCGGCGTGGTTCGTTCGATGGGCACGTGCGGCTCCGTGGGGTGAATGTCGCACACAAATGAACGGGGACGAACGAAAACGACCATATTCCATCGTCACGCCCGGTACATGTCAAGGGTCCGCCGTCCTCGGGTCTGCCGCCCGTGCGGGTCACTCCATGCACAGGGGACGTCACCCGAACGGCTGTCACCGGATGCCCCGGGCGGCGGCGCGGCGGACGCTGGGACGGCATGGCGACCGGATCGAGGCCTCGAAGAGCGACGACACGGTGCGGCAGGTGACGCATGGAGATGCTCGGCGAACGACGCGCGGGGCGCACGGCCGCCGCCCTGATGCCCGAGGTGCGGGCCGCCCTGGCCCGCGGGTGCGCGACGGCGCACGGTGCCCGGGCCCACTGTCCCGTCCCCGCCGCCGGTCCCACCGCGCCGGTCCCGCCGCCCTGATCCCCGCCGGACCGTTTCCCACCGGACACCGCGCTTCGGCCGAGACCTCGAGTCCGGCCGGAGCGCGGTCATGCCCCGGGGGCCGTACCGCTTCTTCGGTGCCGGCGGGTCAGTACCGCAGGGCCCTGCCGACCTTCGCCGTGATCGCACCCGACATCTCGCGTGTGCTGCGTGCGGTGCCCTGCCCCGTCTTGCCGGCGGCCACGTCGCTGAGCGTGACCACGACCGTGTCCAGGAGTTTGCCGTTGCTGTCCTGGAAGTCGACCTGGACGGCGAAGGACCGGGCGGAGGTGTCGGTGTTCCGGGCGGAGACCTGGACGGTGCCGTGTCCCTCACTGTCCGTCGAGGGCTTGCCGAGTGTCACTTCGTCCTTGGCGTCGATGCCGCCCTTGATCGCGTCGAGCTGCTTACTGGCCTCGGCGGTTGCGGAGGCGAGCACCTCCGGTGCCTGAGAGGCGGCCGACGCGATCGCCGAACCCGCGGACTCCGCCGCGGACGCGGCCGATTCCAGTGCCGAGGCCGCCTTCGACGCGGTGTCGGACGGGCTGCCGTCATTCGTGCAGCCCGCACTGCCTGTGGCGACGAGCGCCGCCAGCACGGCTCCCGGTACGCCGCGTATCCACCCGCTTGCCATGATGACGCCTCCCGTAGTCGACTTCCGGCCTCAGTCAACGTGCGGGGCGGTCCGCGTGCCCGTCCGGCTACGGCATCCGGGTGGCCGGCCCGGGTCGTCGCCGAGTTCATGACGTGCACATGTCGTCATCGCCCGGTGGATGCCTGGCCGTCATCCCGAGGTCCGAGGCTACGCGCGACAATTGCCATGTCCCGACATGAGGAGCTTCCTCGTGACTGCTCGCACAGCCGCACTGGCCACGGCACTGACGGCGATGGTCGCCATCGCCCCGGCATCGGCCTCCACCTCCACCTCCGCGCCCGTCTCCGCTTCCGGGGCGCGCGAGCTGCCCGCGGTCACCGCCCGGGCGGAGACGCCCGCGCTCCACGACGACGAGGCGGGCGGCAACGCCGACGCCGACGACCCGGCGATCTGGCGCAACGCGGCGGACCCCGGCCGCTCCCTGGTGATCGCCACGGCGAAGGAAGGTGGGCTGCGCGTCTACGACCTCGACGCCCGCCCGGTCCAGTCGATCCCGGCACCGCCGCCCGCGGCGCCGGACGACGCCCCCGGACGGTTCAACAACGTCGACCTGGTCAACGGCCTGCGCCTCCCGTCCGGACGGGCCGATCTCGCCGTGACCACCGACCGCGGCCACGACCGGCTTCGCGTGTACCGCATCGAGCGCTCCCGATCCGGTGGCCCGCTCACCGACATCACCGACCCCGCGGCTCCGGCGGTGTTCTCGGCGAACCAGGACGAGATCAACGACCAGCGCACCGCGTACGGCCTGGCCACCTGGACCGACCGGGCGACGGGCCGCTCGTACGCCCTGGTCAGCCGTCGCGAGCGGACGAGCGTCGCGCTGCTGGAACTGACCCCCACCACCGGCGGCAAGGTCACCTACCGAAAGATCCGCACCCTGGACCTGCCGGACTCCTTCCGGCTCCCGAACGGCACCTCCTGGACCCCGTGCGCCGAGCCCGGTGCGCTTCCCCAGGTCGAGGGCATGGTGGTGGACCCCGCGAGCGGCATGCTCTATGCGGGCCAGGAGGATGTCGGCATCTGGCGGATGCGTGCCGACCTGACCGGCGCCCCGAAGCTCGTCGACACGGTGCGCGAGTACGGCGTCCCCGCCACGTACGACGAGCCGAGCGACGAGTGCGTCCCCGGCGCCGACCCCGGCTTCGGCGGCACCCGCCTCGCCGCGGACGTCGAAGGCCTGACGCTGCTCACCGAGCCGGACGGCGACGGGTACGTCCTCGCCTCCAGCCAGGGCGACAACACCTTCGCCGTGTACGACCGCGAGCTCGCGGACCACAACGAGTACGAGGCCGGTTTCCGTGTCACCGCGTCCTCCGCGGCCCTGGACGGCTCCGAGGAGTGCGACGGCGCGGCGGTGCTCAACGCCCCGCTGGGCCGGAAGTATCCGAACGGCCTCCTGGTCGTCCAGGACGGCCACGACACCCCTGCGGACGCCGACCGTGACACTACCGGCTTCAAGTTCGTGGACCTCGGGCACGTCATGAGCGCGATCGACGACTGAGACCCACCCGTCGCCCCTGTCCCCTGCTGCCTCGCCCGCCCCGCGTTGTCGGACCCACCCCGTAGCGTCGTGAATCCGAGTCGCTACGGGGGGAAGGACCGGCGATGGGGTTCAGTTCGGCGTGGGCGGTCACAGCGCACACGGACGAGGTCATGGCGGAGCTGCTGCCGCGGGTCCGGCCGCTGATCGCGCGGCAGCAGCTGCTGGAGGACACCCAGCGCGAATGGCGTGCCTGGTGCACGGATCCGCTCCCGGACCACCGGCAGTGGGACCCGCTGTGGCGCGACCCCGAGAAGGGCAGAGCTCTCATGGGGTACCTGCGGCTGACGTCCGCGGCGCCCCTGGACGAGCTGCACAGCGGTGACGACTGCACCTTCGATCTGTACGACGTGTGGGAGCAGGCGGCGGACGAGGTCCGTCCCTGGTTCGGCATCCACCGCAAGGAGTACGCCGTGAGCGCGCTGTTCCACGCGATCGGCCCGCGCCGCGCCGCCCTGCTGCCCGGCTGGTGCGGGGACTTCGCACTCGACGCGCAGGATGTGCGACGGAGCCTGCCGGCCGTCGAGCGGGCGCTCACCTTCACGCCGCAGGAGCGGGCCGCGGCCGAGGCGCGGATATGGCTCGACGAAGGTCCGGAGGACGAGTCGGTCCTGGACGGTCCGCTGCGCTGCTGGCAGCAGGCGGCGGAGGCGGGGCTCGGGCTGCTCGGCGCCAGTATTCACCTCTGCTGAATCAGGGCCGGTCTGCCGAGTCCGGGCCGGCCCTCCCTCACTCGCCGATGCGCACCACCGCGAGCGTGATGTTGTCCGGGCCCCCGGCCTCGATCGCGGCCCTCCACAGCTCGAAGGCGGCCTTGCCGTCGTCGTGCACCCGCAGCAGGCCTTCCAGTTCCTCGTCCGGTACCGGGTCGGTCAGTCCGTCGGTGCAGACCAGATAGCGGTCACCCACGGACAGCGCCACGGTCGACACATGCGGTGTGACGGCGGCGAACGCATGGGTGCCGCCGAGCGTCTGGGTGACGGCCGATGTGGTGCGGTGACCTGGCTCCGGCGGGGGACTGTCGTCCACGCTCACCTGCCGGAGCCCGTCCCGAGCCGCCTCGTACACCTTGCTGTCGCCAACGTTGAAGATCATCACCGACTCCGGCAGCAGGACGGTCCCGGCGACGGTGGTCCCCATGGTGACCAGTTGCGGATCGTCACCGGCGGCCGCGTACACCGAGTGGTTGCACAGCTTCAGCACGTCCTGGACGGCTTGCTCGTCTTCCAGGGACGGGCCGAGGGCGGAGAGCTGGCGCACCACCAGCGCGCTGGCCACCTCGCCGGCCGGCTGCCCGCCGAGCCCGTCGGCGACGGCCACGACGAGCGGTGTGCCCAGGGGGAACAGCAGCGTCTGCGGACTCTCGGTCACGGTGCCGCACAGCGTCCACGGCCCGACGACAAGGCTGTCCTCGTTGTGCTCGCGCACCAGGCCGATATGGCTCAGGGCGGTCACGGCTGCGTACGGCATGCGTTCGTCCCGCCTCTCCACGGCGACAGGCGTGCCCCACACCCCATTGTGAGGCCCCGCGAGCTCCACCGCCGTGCGATCGCCGGAAGGAAGCGAGGGTGCCACCCGGCGGAAGCCTTCGGTGCCGCCGCGCGTCCCGCACCCCGCAGCCGGCGGAGCCGTCGCAGGGAAAGGCAAGGCAGGCCGCCTCGTCGAGCGGGGCACCGGAAATCTCAAGTCGCCGCCTGCGTCATGAATATGGCACCCCGTCAGCTGTCCGGCCTGCGCCGGAGCCTGCTGGGACGCCACCGAACTCGGTTTCCACCGGGCCCGTTCAGCAATGTTACGTACCGTTTCATACCGGATTCCGTGAAGTGAACTTTCTCTCGCGGCAGGAGCGTGACCCAGAACCGCGCGGGCTGTCTGCCCTGCGCTTGAAGCGTTTCTTATGGCTTCTTGAAGAAACGGCCGGGAAGGCCTGTACCGCCCCGTCCCGGCATAGGCTTTCGTTACCCCCACGTGATCCCGGTGGGCGCTTCGCGCGCCCCCCGGGATCGCCCGCTTCTGTCTCTCCCGAGGTGCCGCACGCATGAGTTCCCACCGAGCCACCCGTCGAACGTCCCGCTCGCACGCCCGCCGCAAGGGCACGATGCGGCTGCGCAACGTCGTACTGGGAGCCGGAGCGCTCTCGGTGGTCGCGGGTCTCGGGTTCACTCTCGCCGTCGACGGCGATGACGCGGACGGCCGTGGGGACCGGGTGGAGACGAATGCCGCCGACGTCCCGGCGGTCGAGCTCCCCGACGCGGGGGCGAGCAGCGACTCCCCCTCTCCCTCCGCCTCGGCGAGCCCCAGCGCGAGTGCCAAGCCGAGCAAGTCCGCCTCCGAACCCGCCGAGCCGAGGCGGACGGCGAGCCCGACTCCTGCCCAGAAGGTGCAGCAGAAGGCCGGTACCGGTACGGGGTCGAAGCCCGGCGGCGGTGCCGACAAGCCGGAGCCGGCTTCCGGCGGGGGCTCGGACAGCGGATCCGGTGGCGCCTCGGACAGCGTGACCGCCGAGGTGATCGCGCTGGTCAACAAGGAGCGCGCGGCGGCCGGATGCTCGCCGCTGACCGCGAACGCGAGGCTCACCCGGGCCGCCGAGGACTACAGCGACGTCATGGCCCGCAGTGGCGTGATGTCCCACACCGGTCCGGACGGCTCCACCATGACCAGCCGGGTGGAGGCGGCCGGCTACGCCTGGTCCACGCTCGGCGAGAACATCGCCCGGGGCCAGTCCGACGCGGCCGCCGTCATGGACGCGTGGATGAACAGCCCCGGCCACCGCGCGAACATACTCAACTGCTCCTTCAAGGAGATAGGCGTCGGCCTGCACTCCGGGGACGGCGGCCCGTGGTGGACCCAGAACTTCGGAGCGTCCCGCTGAGAGTTCAGCGGGAGTTGAGCTCCTCGACGATGGAGCGCGGGGTGTGACCGCTGCCGTCGGACCGCTGGTGGAAGTCGACGGCCACGACGTTCGGATTCCGTCCGCCCGCCGCCGGCCGGCACTGCTGGGCGATCCGGTCGCGCAGCTTGGCGCCGTTGTCCGCCGCCGCGGTCAGGATCGTCGGCACATTGCGGAAGTGGCTCATCACGAACAGCCTGTTGAAGCCCGGTTCCTTCCGGTCGAGGGGGATGTCGCCCCATCTGCTGGTGCAGGCCACGTCGTTGCCGAGGTCGCCGAGGCTCCAGTAGTTCGACACCGTCCAGTCCCGTTCGTTCATCACGCCGAAGCTCTCCCGGCCTGAGCCGCCGGAGAAGAGCAGCAGTCGTTTGTTCGCCGTCACCATGTCGGCAACCTTCGGCCAGCCGTGCTCGCGGACGCCCGTGAGGTCGGGCCGGAAGAGCAGTTCCTGCAGACCGCGGACCTTGTTCAGTGACTGCCCGAGCTGTCCGGCGCTCGTGTAGTCCTCGAGGAAGATCGTCACCACTTCTTGCGGATGGGCGTTCAGGAAGTCCACGACCGTCTGCATCGCCTGGTGGAACGACTGGCGCGGCAGGGCGTAGGTGATCCCGGCGAAGGTCTTGCATCCGCCGTGGCACAGATACACGTCACTCGGATAGCAGTCGCTGCCGAAGCTGATGACGCACAGCCAGGTGCTGCGCTCGTACCAGTGCGTGTCCAGCAGCAGGCCGCGTACGCCGCGGTCGAGCTGGCCTCGCACCGACTCGGCCTGGCTGACCGACGACCACCGCGCGTCCTCGTAGTTGGTGAACGAGTTGTGGGTGGCCAGCATGGTCACCTCGTCGAGCCGCTTGTCGCCCCAGCGCGCCTGCGCGGCCGTCCGGGCTGTGTGCGAGCCGGAGTTGTCCGCGGCGGCGGCCGTCAGCGGGGTGCAGGCCAGAAGGAGGCAGAGCGCCAGAAGCAGCCATCGTGCGCGGGGCAGGGTGATGCGGGGGCCCACGCAGGCTCTGTCAGACGTGTCCATGCCAGGAAGCTACACCGGACGGCCCGCTTCCGCCCCGACGCCGTCCACAGAACTCCGCCCGCGGGGCTGCGTCGGCGGGACCGGGTCAACGGGACTCGGTCAGCGCGAGCGCGACCCTTACCCGTGCGCCTCCCATGGGCGCGCGGCCGATCTCCAGGTCTCCGTCGGCGGTACGGGCGGCCCGCGCCACGATGTCCAGGCCGAGCCCGGTGGAGCCGACCACGCCCGACCTGCGGGTGGGCGCGCTGTCGGGGTCGGCGATCCCCGGGCCCGCGTCGTCCACCGTCAGCAGCACATGCCGGTCGGTGCGCTCCACCCGTACGGCGAAGGCCGTGCCCTGCGGGGTGTGCCGGAAGACGTTGCCTATCAGGGCGTCGATGACGGCGGCCAGCTCGTCCTCCGGGAACCGCACCGGCGTCGGCCTCGGCGTGAAGGACCGTTCGTACGGCCGCTCCTGCTGGGCGGCGAGCACCGACCAGAAGTCCAGCCGCAGCGCCACCACCTCCGCCACCTCGCAGGACCCCGTCCCGGCGGCGCCGGCGGCCGGGCCCGCGGCCAGCGGGGTCCGGGCGGCGGTGATGATCGAGTCCAGCTCGGTCTCCAGCTGCACCACGGCGTCGTTGATCCGCCGTGCACCGGGCGAGGTGCCCATGAGCTCCGCCTCCAGGTGCAGCGCGGTCAGCGGGGTCCGCAGCCGGTGGGAGAGGTCGGCCACCATCTCCCGTTCGATCGCGAGCAGTTGCACCACCCGGTCGGCCATCGTGTTGAACGCGGCGCCCGCCTCTTTCAGTTCCGGCGGGCCGGCCGGCTCCACCCGTACCTCGAGGTCCCCCGTGCCCAGTGCCAGAGACGCCCGCGACAGGCTGCGGGAGGACCGCACGACCCGGGCCCCCAGCCGGTCGGCGACCAGCACCGAACCGCCCACCAGCCCCAGCGCCAGCAGCGACATGACGCCCCAGGAGACCCACACCCCGCGGGTCAGGTCTGAGCCGGGCACGTACGCCTCGACGACCGCGACCCGGTCCTGGGCGAGGACGACGGGCTGGAGGTAGACCCAGCCCCCGGCCGTGTCCATGGCCAGCGTCTCCCGCTTGCGCACCGCGCGCTGCAGCGCGTCGGACGGCGCGTGCAGCGAGCCGATCAGCCGGCCGTCCGGCAGCCGTACGGCCAGCTGATCGGGCGAGTCGAGGCCCGACACCGCCTGCTGCACATCGGCCGGCCGGGTGGTGAGCGCGAGGACCGGCGAGAGGGCCGCGGCGCGCTGCACGGCGGCGGTGGTGGCCCGGTCGCGGGCCTGGTCGCGCACGAGCAGGGCGAGCGGAATGAGAAAGGACAGCGCGACCATCGTCGTCACGGCGAGGGCGATCCCCGCGAGTGCACGTCTCATGCCGAGGAGACCAGTTTGATCCCGATGCCCCGCACGGTGTGCAGATAGCGGGGCCGCGCCGCCCGTTCGCCGAGCTTGCGGCGCAGCGCCGACAGATGGACGTCGACCGTCTGGTCCTCCAGGTACGGCTGCTGCCACACGTCGGCGAGTATGCGCCGCCGTGAGACGACCTGATCGGCGTTGGCCGCGAGATAGGCGAGCAGGTCGAACTCCCGCCGGGTGAGGGTCAGCTCGCGCCCGGCGAGCTGGGCGGTACGGGCCAGCGGATCGATGCGCAGGTCGCCCACGTGCACCACCGGCTGCCGGGCCCGCTCGTCCGCCGGGCCCGCCCGTCGCAGCACCGCCTGGAGCCGGGCGTCGAGCTGACCGCCCGAGAACGGCTTGACCATGTAGTCGTCCGCACCGGCGTTGAGCAGCTTGATGATCTCCGTGTCGTCGTCGCGTGCCGTGGCGACCAGCACCGGCACCCGTGAGATGCCCCGGATCATCCGCAGCACGTCGAGTCCGTCGAGATCGGGCAGCCCGAGGTCGAGCACGACGACATCGGGCGGGCACTGGGTGATTTCGCGCAGTGCCTCGAAACCCTGGGAAGCGGTACGCACCCCGTAGCCGTGCG
Source organism: Streptomyces sp. NPDC006208 (assembly GCF_040613775.1). Taxonomy (NCBI): domain Bacteria; kingdom Bacillati; phylum Actinomycetota; class Actinomycetes; order Kitasatosporales; family Streptomycetaceae; genus Streptomyces; species Streptomyces sp. NPDC006208. Next base: position 153,504 of record NZ_JBEXSW010000007.1, read on the forward strand.
CGGTGAGTATCTCTATCAGCGCGCCTCGGATCACGGGGTCGTCTTCGACGACGAGGACGGAGGCCATGGGCAGGCACGTTAGCCGGTCCGCCACTATGGTGTCGTGCCCCGCCTCCTGCGCTACTTGCTCATATGGCTGTCGTGTACGACGACCAGCGTCACGGCCGTGATGGTCTCGGTCCATTTCGTGGTGGGTTCGACCAGACCGACGCCGACGGTCGGGCAGTCGGCGCCGACGGTGTTCCTGTCCTCGTCCCCCTCGGTGACTGCCGGCCGCTCCCCGAACCCCAGGCCCTCCCCGAGCCGCTCGCCGAAGCGCACGACCACTGCGAAGCCGACGCCGAAGCCGGCGAACCCCCGCACCTCGGCCCCACCTCCCGCACCCCGGCCGACTCCGCCCGCCCAGCCGGCATCCGGCCCGAAACCTGGCCAGGGCTGCGACGAGGGCGGCTCCGGCGTGCACACCGTCCCCTCGACAGGCGGAAAGGTCACGGTGCGCTACGGAAGTGACGCGGTGTGTCTGGTGTCGGCCATCCCGAACTCCGGCTTCACGGTCAGCACGGCGCAGACCGACGCGCAAACGCTGACGGTGACCTTCAGCGCCGACAGTCACCGCTCGGAAATCACGGCGACGACGGTCCCGGTGGACCGGTGGAGCGTGCGCGAGTCGTCCTTCTGACGCCCCGGGGTCCCGGGATGTCCACTGCCCCGGGGTGTGCGCACAGGGCCTGACGGACAGCGCCGTGGTCTCAGGCTTCGTCGTCCGCCACGCGCTCACCCTCGGCCTGGGACGGAGTGGTCCTCATGGTGTCGGGGTGCACTTCCTCGGTCGACTCGGGATCTTCGCCCTCGGCCTGCGAGGGGGTGGTGTACTCGGCGTACTCGCTCATGACATTCCCTCACCTTCGGTACGTGTTCGCGTACGGAGCGTAACCTGCCTGGGGCTGCCCCGCCGCCCGTCCGGGCAGCGCGGTACGGAGCAGGCTCGGGCCGCGGACCCATGGAGGGGCCGGGCCTCTACTGCCAGAGTGCACCCGCGGCGACCGCATCGGCCCGCCGCGCACAAGAAATCGCGGCGGACGGGATCAGGCGCTGCGCACAGCTGCGCCGGACAACGCCGGGAGTACCTGTTCGGCCCAGATGGTCTTGCCCTCTGCCGTGTATCGCGTTCCCCACGCATGGGCGAGCTGGGCGACGATGAACAGGCCGCGCCCACCCTCGTCGACCGTGCGGGCATGGCGCAGGCGCGGCATGGCCGGGCTGGTGTCACGGACCTCGCAGGTCAGCCCCCGGTCATTGATCAGGCGGAGTTCCAGCGGAGGGCTCCCGTACCGGATGGCGTTGGTGACCAGTTCGCTGACCATGAGTTCGGTGTTGAAGGCCGTCTCGTCGTCCACGTCCCAGGCAGTGAGCTGGGCGCAGACATGGTGCCGGGCGACGGCGACGGCTGCGGGGTCGGCGTCGAGGGGCCATGAGGCGACGCGGTCGGCGGGGAACGGGTGGGTGCGGGCGAGCAGGAGCGCGGTGGCATGCACGCCGATGCCGTTCGGCAGCGAGTAGAGGATGTCGTCGCACACGTCCTGAAGGGGACGGCCGTCGCCTGCCGACGCGCCGTGGAGAAGTCCGGAGCGGCCGGCCAGGTACTGGGTGAGGACCGGGGAGCTGGAGAAGGCCAGGACGCTGCCGTCCGGGATCTCGAACTGGGTCGTGGCGAACGGAGTTCCCCCGACATTGCCCAGCGTCGGCCCGGTCGGCACATCGGGGATCACGGTGCTGCCGTCGGGATGCACGACGACGGGCGCCAGGTGGCCGGCGCTGGCGACCGTGCAGGTGCGGGTCAGCGGGTCGTAGACGGCGTACACGCAACTGGCGGTCAGCGCCTCGCGGTGCAGGGGGTCGCCGGGCGGCAGGGACGCGCGTTCGGCCGCGAGCTGCGCCGCGGTGTCGTTCAGGCGCGCGAGAAGTTCGTCGGACTCGAGGTCGAAACCGGCGAGCGAGCGGATCACGGTGCGCAGCTGCCCCATGGCTGCGGTGGTATGGATCCCCTGGCCCGCGACCTCCCCGACGACCAGCGCGGTGCGGGCGCTGGACAGGGAAATGGTGTCGTACCACGCGCCTGCCCCGTCGGAGGGCGTGGAGACGTACGCGGTTTCCAGGGCGGTGTGTGCGGCGGGGCGACGGGGAAGCAGCTGGCGTTGCACCGTCGAGGCGACGGTGTGCTCCCGGGTGTAGCGGCGCGCGTTGTCGATGCACAGCGCTGTGTGCTCGGCCAGTTGCAGCGCGAAGTCGAGATCGTCGTCGTCGTACGGCTCGGTCTGCCGGGTGCGGTAGAGGCTGATCAGGCCCAGTACGGTGCCGCGCAGGGTCAGCGGGGCGATGAGGAGCGACTGGGCGCCGGACGCCCGGATCACCTTGGCGCGATCCGGGTCGGCCGCCAGCCAGGGCAGGCCGGGGTGCACGGCGAGCACACGGGGGCGCAGGTCGGACAGGGCCTGCGTGAACGGGGTGGGGTCGGGGAGGCTGCGGACGTCCCCGACCGGGTGTGTCTGGGGCAGGTGAGGGTCCGCGCTGCGGAATCCGGCGCGGCGCAGCGGTGTGCCCCGGGGGAGGGGGGACAGCGGCGGGTCGTCGCCCCGTACCACGGCGTCCACCACTTCCACGATCGCGACATCGGCGAACTCGGGGACGAGGGCCCTCACGAGCTCTTCGGACGCCACCACCACATCGAGCGTCCGGCCCACCCGCTCGCGCACCGCTCCGAGCACACGCACACGGGCACGCGCCTTCTCCCGTTCGGTGACATCGACCACCGCCAGCGCGACACCGAGAATGGTCTCGCGAGAGTCCTGCAGCCGGAACACGGAGACCGCGTAGTAGTGCTCCACCTGAGTGATGGGGTGGCGGGCCCGCACGATGCGCTCCCGTACAGGGATGCCGGTGGCCAACACCCCGCGGAGGAGGGCTTCGGTCTCCTCCGGTTCGGCGACACCGTAGGCATCGGCGAAGTGGCGCCCGATCAGCGCCTCCGCGTGCACGCCTTGCATGCCCTGAGTGGCGGTGTTGATCCGTACCACCCGGAGGTCGGTGTCGAGCACGTGCAGGCCTACGGGCGACTGGGTGAAGAGGGCATCGAGCAGTGCTGCCTCCGCATCACCCGCCGGCACCGCGGAACCGCCTTGTGCCACCGAAAACCACCTCCGTCGGCAGACCCGCGCCGCGAAGCTCCCGGGCGGTCCCTCCAGGGACCTCTCTTCAGGTGTAGTGCGAAGCGGTCGAGCTAGCGAGCCGAGCGGGCGGCTTCGGCGCTGTTTCACCAGGAGAGCCGGCCCGGTGCGGAGGCGTGGAGCCGAGGCACATGGTCACAGGCGCCCCGGGGCGGGCGGCTGCGGTTCCGCATCCGCTTCTGCCCCCGGCGGGCTGCGGGGCCGGCGCGCCGCTGGGCCGCGTTCTTCGCCGCTTCGGCTTCTCGCGGGCGTCCACTGTGTCCGCCGGCCCGGGCAGGGCGACCACCGCCATCAGGCAGGCGCCGGGCAGGACCGTGCTTCCCGGCTTCCCGCGCGGGACGAGGCGTCCGCCGATGACCGGGACCGCGCCCGCGGCCGGCACGAGGGCAAGCGCGGTGTACGTCGGACGGTCGATGCAGACGACGCATGACACAGCACGCACGGACGGCCGGCACCGACGGTGTCCCAGCGTCCGAGGAGGGCTGCGGCGGTCAGCAGCAGCCCGGCACCGGCCACACGCTGCGGCCTTACCGCTGAACGAGCGCGGCCCTCGGCACCGGCGGTTCCCACGGTCCCCCGGACACGCTCCCGAACGACCTCCAGGTGCACGCTACCGCCGGGTCGGCCATGCGGCTGCGCCGGTGTCCTGCCCGGGACCCGGACCGGGGAGACGGGCGGAGCCGTGGCGCACGCCCATCCCCGTCCCCGGGCTCAGGACCGGTCGGCCGTGCGGTCCAGGTGGGGAAGGAGGTGGCCGAACCGCTCCCGCTTGGTCCGCAGATAGAAGATGTTCTCCTCGCGCGGCTGCGTCAGCAGCGGAACCTGCTCGCTCACCTTGATGCCGTGCTGGAGGAGGGACTCACGCTTGCGCGGGTTGTTCGACAACAGCCGTACGGAGCGCACACCCAGGTCGTGGAGCATGTCCGCCGCCACGCGGAAGTCGCGGGCGTCGGCCGGGAGTCCGAGCGCGAGGTTGGCCTCGACGGTGTCCATCCCCTCCGCCTGCAGCTGCATCGCCTGCAGTTTCGCCAACAGGCCGATTCCCCGCCCCTCGTGACCCTTGAGGTAGAGCAGGACGCCGCGCCCCTCGTCGACGATGGCACGCAAGGACGCGGACAGCTGGTCCCCGCATTCGCAGTGCCTGGACCCGAAGGCGTCTCCGGTCAGGCACTCCGAATGAACGCGCGTAAGGGCTCCTTCTCCCTCGATGTCCCCGTATACCAACGCTATTTGCTCGTCCCCGCGAACGCGGTCCAGATAGCCGACCGCGAGAAAAACACCGTGCTCGGTGGAAAGCCGGACATGTGCCACGCGCTGGACGCCCGCAGCACGAACATTGTCGCGGTATGCGTCATCGGGTTCTATCATGGCAAGATCCTATCGGGTAGCCTTCGGTTTGGGTTCGAAATCGACGAGCGGGTCAACTGGCCTGCTGGTACGAGGTATTCGACAATTTCGACGATCTGGCCGCCCGGCGGCCGTATCTCGTGGAACGAAGAGAGAAAGGGTCGGGAACATGAGTGGCCCGCATGTGCGACCGCCGGTGCTTGGTCTGCTGCCGCTGGACACGACGACCGACGATGTGAGGGCCGGTCAGGCCGATGTCGCCGTCCTCCCCATCGGCAGTTTCGAACAACATGGCCCGTTTCTCCCGCTGATGACCGACACGGTCATTGCCTGCGCCATAGCCCGGGAGGTCGCCTCCGCCTACTCGGTGCACTGCCTGCCGCCGCTGACCATCTCCTGCTCGCACGAACACGCCGCCTGGCCGGGGACCGTCAGTATTTCTGCCGCGACCCTCCATTCGGTGGTGCAGGACATAGCCGAATCCCTCCGCCGGTCGGGTATCGACAACCTGGTACTGATCAACGGTCACGGCGGAAACTACGTACTGCGCAACGTGGTTCAGGAGTCCGCCGGAACCGGCACTCGCATGGCGCTCTTTCCCGGACCGGCCGACTGGAATGCAGCGCGGGAACGGGCCGGTGTGCGTACGCCGTCGGCCAGCGATATGCACGCGGGCGAAGTCGAGACGTCCATCCTGCTGCACGACCATCCTGAATTGGTCCGGCCCGGTTATGAGACCTCTGATTTTCTCGCCGATGACCGGGAACATATGCTCACTCTCGGGCTGCGGGCCTACACGGAGTCCGGTGTGGTCGGCCGTCCGTCACTGGCGTCGGCCGAGAAGGGTAAGGAATTGCTGGCAGGTCTCGTCGAATGCTTCGCCGCGTACATCTCCCTCCTGACTCCGGAGGAGTCCCGGTGACCGGCCCCACCGCCGCCCACCGGGGCGGCACGCTCGACGCGTCGGGGGCCTGGGAGCTGCTGCTCGGCATCCGGACCGAGGTGGACGCCGAAGCCGCCGGGCTGTTCCCGGGCGCGGACGGCCGGCGCCGGTGGCGAAACGCTTCGCCCGAGGCGGATGTCCTCGCCGACCGCTATCTGTCGCTGTGTCTGGCCGGACCGCGCTTCACCTTCGCGCAGCTGGGGCAGAGCCTGGACGGTTTCATCGCGACCCGGACCGGCGATGCCGACTACGTCACCGGCGAGGAGGACCGCGAGCATCTGCACCGGCTGCGCGCGCTCGCCGACGCGGTGGTCGTCGGGGCCGGTACCGCCGTCGCGGACGACCCCCGGCTGACGGTCCGCGCCTGCGCGGGGGCCCACCCGGTGCGCGTCGTCCTCGATCCGCACGGCCGAGTACCGCTGCACAGCCAGGTGTTCAGCGACGGAGCCGCCCCGACCCTGTGGGTGGTGGGCGCCGGCCGTGAGTGCGAACAGGCCGCTGCGGACCTCAAGGGCGTCGATGTGCTGACCCTGCCCGACAGCGCTGCGTTCACCCCCGGGCGCCTGGTGCGGGAGCTCGCGCGACGCGGCCTGGGCCGCGTCCTCGTCGAGGGCGGTGGCGTGACCGTGTCGCGCTTTCTCCACGAGGGCGCGCTGCACCGGCTCTACGTCACCGTGGCGCCGGTCCTGATCGGCGACGGCGTCCCGGGGCTCCGCTTCCCCGGTCCTGAGCTGATGCGGGACGCGCTCCGGCCGCCGGTGCGGCGCGCGGCCCTCGGCGAGGACACCCTCTTCGAACTCGACCTGCCGACGCCGCATCCCGGCGAACCAGTGGAGGACGAGCACGCCGACACCGGGCAGGCTCGCGGCGAAGGAGAGTAGTCCGTACACCACGGCAACGGTCAGCCCCTGGCCCGCGCCCATCCCCGCGGCTCCGAAGGCCCAGGCGGTGACTCCTTCCCTGGGCCCCCAGCCGCCGACGTTGAGCGGCAGTGCCATGGCGAGCAGGGCCAGGACCATCAAGGGCAGCAACTCGGCGGCCGGCGCCGTTGATCCGGCTGCTCGGGCCGCGAGCAGGAACATGCCGAGATACCCCGCCAGTACCGCGAGGGACGAGAGCAGCACGCCCGGCCAGCTGGCGCGGGCGAGCAGCCCGAGCCGCACCTCGGCGAACGTGGCGCGCACCGTGCGGCGCCAGCGCGATGTGTCCGGCTTCCCGCGATGTGAGGTGTCCGGCTTCCGGCGGCGCCGGACGGCGGCGACCGTCACAAGAGCGCACACGACGGCGAGGACCGCCACGGCGCCCGGCGACGTGGCGTAGCGGCGGGCGGTGCGCCCGGCTTCCGCCAGGGCCGGGGAAGGCTGCGTGACCAGGAGCGCCACGCCGACGGCGACCAGGACCACTTGGCCCGCGACCCGTTCGAGGACGACCGCGCGGACGCCCCGGCCGACGTCACCGGAGCTCTGCCCGTGCCGTACCGCGCGGTGCACATCGCCGAGGACGCCGCCGGGCAGCGCCGCGTTCAGGAACAGGGCGCGGTAGTAGTCGGCGACGGCCCGGCCCAGCGGCAGCTCGATGCGCAGACCGCGGGCCACCAGGCGCCAGCGCCACGCGCTGAGCACGGTGGTGAACAGGCCCAGGCCCAGAGCGGCCAGGAGGGTGGGGCCGTCGATCCCCCGCAGGCCGTCGAGGAAGGCGCCGGTGCCCTGCCACCACAGCATCGCCGCCAGGACGGCCGCTCCCACGAGCATGCCCAGCCGGGCCCGGAGCGCCTGCGGGATCACGAGGTACCACCGGTCGGCCTGGGCACGGCCAGCACATCGCTGTGATGCACCACCACCCGCAACTCACCTGCCTCGCACGCTGCCAGGCGGCTCTGCAGATACGTGTCGGCACGCGGCGCGAGATCCGGCTGCTGCTCACAGGCGGCGCTCACCCAGCCCCGCAGCCACTCCGCCGCCAGCGCGGACCCGTCGGAGCCGGCGCCCGGGTGCGCGGAGGCCGCCGGGAGCCGGGAGGCAGGACCGAGCTGCCACTGGCTGGGCTGCGCCCGTACGGTCAGACCGTGGTGTGCGAAGGCCACGGAGGCCGCCGCCACGGCGTCGGGCCCGAGGAGCCGGCGGCCGTCATCGACGCGGCGCTGATGGGCGTTGAACGCGTCGGTGATCGCGGCGTCCAGCGGGTCGGCCGGGGTGAGGTCGACCCGCCCCACCACGGACAGCGCCAGCAGGGCCGGGCAGCGGGCCCCGGCGCAGGCCGCGGCGAGCGCGTCCAGTTCGTCGCGGGTGAGCAGGTCCAGCAGTGCGGAGGCCGTCACCAGCGAGGTGCCGGCGAGGCGTTCGGCGGTCAGGCGCGCGATGTCACCGGGTTCCGTCGTGACCGTGACGGGGCTGCCGTCGGCGGCGGTACGGGGCATCTGCGCGGCGGCCAGTTCGAGCAGCTCCGGGTCGTGGTCGTGCAGGATCCAGTGCTGTGGACCGTTCAGCCGGGGGGCGAGCCAGCGCCCCATGGAACCGGTGCCGCAGCCGAGGTCGCGTACCACCAGTCCCGCAGCCCCTCGCTCGGCGTTCTCCAGGTGCTGCCGCAGCGGGCCGAGGAGTTCGGGTGCGCGGGCGGCGGCGTCGGCGCCCTCCCGCAGTGCCAGCCACTCCGGCGCGTAACGAGGTCGGTCGGTCGCGTTCATATGCTCCTCCGAGGCTCCAGCCGGAGCTGCTCAAGCGCCTTGGCAAGGCTTCGCGAGGTCGTCTCCCAGCCCGCCAGCGCCGTGCGCCGGCCTCGCGCGGCCACCTTCGAACGATGGCGCTCGCCGGGCTCGCTGAGCCAGTGGCGCAACGCCGCAGTGAGTGCCGCCGGATCCGCCGGCGGTACGAGGGCGCCCGGCACGCCGCCGCCGGGCGCGTGCCCGACCGCTTCCGGGACTCCGCCGACGGCCGTCGCCAGTACGGGAACGCCCCGCGCGAGCGCCTCGGTCACGGCCATGCCGTACGTCTCGGCACGGGAGGCGAGCACCAGAAGGTCGGCGGCGGCGTAGCTCGCGTTCAGCCCGGCGCCGGTCCGGGGGCCGACGAGGTGCACCCTCTCGTCGAGGCCGTACCGACCGATCAGTTTCCTGAGCCGGGCGACGTAGCCGGCGTCGTGGGTGAGTCCGCCGACGAAGGTGCAGCTCCACGGCAGGCCGGCGACGGCTCCGAGGGCCTCCACCAACTCGAGCTGCCCCTTGCGCGGAGTCACCGAGGCGACGCACAGCAGGCGTGGCGCGCTGTCGGTGCCGGATGCCGTGCCGGCAGCCAGCGGAGCTATGTCGGCTCCGGGGGCGGCGACATGGACCCGGCCGGCCTCGAGCTCGTGGTGCACCACGAGCCGGTCGGCCGCCCAGTCACTGGTCGCCACGACCGCTGCCACGGCCCGCAGCGTCCTGCGCTCCGCGGCGTCCAGAGCCGCCGCCGTGTCCGGGGCGAGTCCCGTCTCGTCGCCCAGCGGCAGATGCACCAGCACCGCCAGACGCAGCCGCTCGGCCTCGGGAACGATGACGTCGGGGACGCCGCAGGCGACGAGTCCGTCGAGGAGGACGACGGTGCCGTCCGCCGACTCCCGCAGGATCCGGGCCAGTTCCGCACGCGCGGTGGCCCCGGGCCGAGGCCAGTCGCCGGCGACGAGGTGCTCGTGGACCTGCCAGCCGACCTGGGGCAGGTCCCGGCACACCCGGCGGTCGTAGGTGTTGCCGCCGCTCGGCGCCGCCGGATCGTCGACGCCCCCGGGCATCACGACCCGCACCGAGCGCTCGGGCAGGGCGGCGGCTGCGAGGTTCACAGAGACCGCTCGTAACTCGCCCACGCGATGTGCGACTCGTGCAGGGTGACCGTGATGCCGGTCAGACCGCGGGCGCCCTCGCCCAGCGCGCCGGCCTCCACCCGGTCGGCCAGCCGGTCGGCGATCACCTTGGCCAGGAACTCCGTGGAGGTGTTGATGCCCTCGAACTGGGCCTCGTCGTCGAGATTGCGGTAGTTGAACTCACCCACCACTGACCCCAGTTCACTGGTGGCCAGGCCGATGTCGACGACGATGTTGTCGGCATCCAACTCGGGACGCCGGAAGGTGGCGTCCACAAGGAACGTCGCTCCGTGCAGACGCTGTGCGGGTCCGAAGACCTCTCCGCGGAAGCTGTGAGCGATCATGAGGTGCTCGCGGACGGTGACACTGAACAACGGCTGTGACCTCCCGGTCGGAAGCATGCGGCCGCTGACGGCCCCTGCCTTTCAGTACGGCCGGAGCGTACTGCGTGTTCAAACGCCCAGGTCGTTCGGAGATCCGGACCGGAGATTCAGGCCGAAGCCGGCGGTGCGGCCGTGTCGTACACGACGCGGTGGCACAGTCCGGGAAGGTTGCCGGCGGCGATCCGGGACATGACCGACGGCAACTCCTCGAACGCGCACTCTCCCGTGACCAGTGCGTCGAAAGCGGGGTCGGCGAGCAGCTCGAGCGAGAGCGCGAGCCGGTCTGCGAAGGTCCGGCGGGAGCGCCGCGCCTCGGACACCCGGCCGACCTGGCTGCCGCGCAGGACCAGCCGGCCGGAGTGGAAGGCCTCTCCCAGCGGCACGCTGATCCGGCGGTCGCCGTACCAGCTCAGCTCCAGCACCGTTCCCTCAGGGGCGAGGAGCTCCAGTGAGCGAGCCAGTCCGGCCTCGGTGGCGCTGGCGTGGACAGCGAGGTCGCACGCGTCCAGTGCGTCTTCGGGGAGGGCGAAGTCGACGCCCAGCGCCTCGGCCACGGCGGCCCGGGCAGGGTCGGAATCGATCAGCTGGACGCGGACGCCGGGGTACCGGGCGGCAAGAGCGGCCACGGAGCAGCCGATCATGCCGGCTCCCACGACAGCGATCCGGTCGCCGACCATCGGTGCGGCGTCCCACAGGGCGTTCACCGCGGTCTCCACGGTCCCGGCCAGCACCGCGCGCCCGGCGGGCACGGTGTCCGGTACGGGGGTCACGGCACTCGCCGGGACGACGTACCGGCTCTGGTGCGGATAGAGGCAGAAGACCGTGCGTCCGACGAGGTGGTGCGGCCCTTCCTCGACGAGGCCGACATTGAGGTAGCCGTACTTGACGGGCCCGGGGAACTCGCCGTCCTGGAACGGCGCCCGCATCGCGGTGTGCTGGCTTCGGGGCACACCGCCGCGGAAGACGAGGCTCTCCGTGCCACGGCTCACCCCGGAACACAGCGTGCGCACCACGACGTCGTCGCCGCCCGGCTCGGGCAGGGAGACATCCCGTATCTCGCCCTGGCCGGGGGAGCGGAGCCAGAAGGCGCGTGCGGCGCGCTCCATCGACGTCCTCCTGCTGAACGCTCGGGTAACGGAATCCGTTCTGGTAATCATGAGGCGGCGCACACGGTACGCGGCACTCATCGACTCTGTCACACAGCCGGAGGGTGGTGCGCGTTGGCTCTGAGCCACACATACGACACAAGGGTGCTGTGCCCGGCGGCGGCCGCCGGTGCGGCCGTGCAGTCGGTCCTGCTCGGCCTTCTCGGCGCGGTGATCGGACTGGGTCCCGCGGGATGGCTGACGGGCCTGGCCTTCACGGTCGGCACCTGTGCCCTGCTCACGCGAGCCCTGCGCCGGTCGTGGCACAGGCCGTTCGGACCGGCCAACGGTGTCACCCTGGCCCGGACGATGCTCGTCGGAGGGGTGACCGCGCTGGTCGCGGACTCCTTCGTGAGCCCGCCGCCGGTCGCGGTGCTGGTCGCCCTCACCGTGGTGGCGCTGGCGCTGGACGCGGTCGACGGCCAGGTCGCGCGGCGCACAGGTACGGAATCCCCCTTGGGGGCGCGCTTCGACATGGAGGTCGACGCCTTCCTCATCCTGGTGCTCAGCGTCTACGTCGCCATGTCGCTGGGCGCATGGGTGCTGTTGATCGGCGTCATGCGCTACGTCTTCGTCGCGGCCGCCCGGGCACTGCCGTGGCTGAACGGCCCGCTGCCGCCGAGCATGGCCCGTAAGACGGTGGCCGCGATGCAGGGGATCGTCCTGCTCGTTGCCGCCGCGGACGTCCTCCCGCTCCTGGCCGCCCACACGGCGGTCCTGGTGGCGCTGGTGCTGCTCGTCTGGTCCTTCGGGCGGGACATCAGGTGGCTGTGGCGCGTCAGGGTCCGTGAGTGCGCCCCGGTGGTCCGGGACACGATGCACGAGAGGGTCTGAGCGGCCCCCGCCTCGCGCGGGACATGGCCGGCCGAGAGGCAGGAAGGTCCGGTCGGCACCGCCGACCGGACCTTCCTGCTGTACGGGTCCGGCACGTTCGCCGGCTCCTGGTCGTGCTCCCCGCTACGGAGAGGGGACCTTGCCGGGCTGCGGGCCGTAGGCGTTCAGGAAGCGGTCGCGGAAGGTGTCCATCCGCCAGATCGGAGCCTCAGGTCCGGGCTTCAGGCCCTCCTGCCAGTCCCAGCCGGAGATCCGGTCCATCACGGCAGGGTCGCGCGCGACGATCGCGATCGGTACGTCCCGGCCGAGGTTGCCTTCGGTGACCGTCCGGACGGGCTGGTGATCGCCGAGGAAGACGAGCACGGTGTCGTCGTCGCCGTACTTCTCCACGTAGGAGATGAGGCTGTTCAGCGAGTACTCGATGGCACGCCGGTACTCGGTGCGCACCTGATCGGGGTCCTTCCACACGTCCTTGGGGTCTTTGCCCGCCTTCTTGATGGCGTGGTAGACCGAGCCGTCACCGACCTCGTCCCAGCCGATCATCTTGGGTATGGGCGCCCAGGGATTGTGGCTGGACGCGAGAATGATCTCCGTCATCATCGGCTTGTGGCCCGCCTTGCCGTGTTCCAGGCGTTCGAAGGCCGACAGGCTGTACTGGTCAGGTACGGGTGTCCAGCTGAACTTCGGCCCCTTGTAACCGAGTTGCCGGGAGTCGTAGACGTGGTCGAGACCGTAGAACTTCCCCTCGGGCCAGGACCGGGTGACGCCAGGCATGATGCCGACCGTCCGCCAGGCGCCCGCGCGCTGGAAGGCGCGGGTGAGGGTGAAGCGGTCGCTCGAGGTCAGGGTGCGGTAGCGCTGCTGGTTCTTGATCCACAGGCCTGACATGAACGTGGAGTGGGCCAGCCAGCTGCCCGCGCCCGTCGTCGGCGAGGTGAGAAACGCGCTGCGGGTGGAGAAACCGGCCGCACGCAGCCTGCTCGTCCCGTCCGCGAGTACCGCACCGACCTGGGGAGCCATCTCCGGGTCCTCGATCGCGCTGCGGCCGTAGCTCTCGATGAAGGCGAAGATGACGTTCTTGCCACGCAGTCCGGTCAGCAGTTGGTCGGGCGGGGTGTCGCGGTAGGCGTCCACGGCGGACTCCTTGGCGAACGTCTCCCTGTCCTTCAGGCCCGCCTGCACCTGCTCGGCACGGTTCTCGACGAACCCGGCCGTGGTCCTGGACGCGACCGGGACGCCGGCTATCTGCAGGCCGAGCGCCGTGCAGAGGGTCCAGACGGTCCCGGCCACCAGAAGGCTGCGGGTCGCCACGGCGCTGTGCCGGGCCACGACATGGCTCAGCCGGACGACGGCCAGGGCCATGAGAACGAGCAGGGCGAGGACGACGACCACGACCCCGATCACGGCACCGATCGCGCCTGCCCGGCCGACGGTGTCCGTGAGGAAGGACTGCGCGTCGTCGAGCAGGATCCAGTCGAGGACCAGGTCGAACGGCCGGTCGAGAACCGAGTAGAAGCCCATGTCGAGGAACTTCAGGATGGTGAGCAGGCCCAGGATCGCCCCGGCCAGCAGCGCTCCCATCCGCCTTGCCTTCGGCGGCAGGACGAGCAGCACCGCGGCGCCGAAGATCCCCTCCACCGGGATGCGCGCGAACGTGCCGGGTGTGATGCGGCCGAGTTCGTTCGGCACGAGGAGGGCGAAGAGCACGAGTACGGCGGCGAGTGCAGTGATCACTCGCGCCACGACCGGGTGCTTGCCCCGCCCGCTATCGGCGACGGCCTCATCCGGTTCGGCCCCGTCGGCACCGGCTTCGGCGGTGCCGTCAGGGGATCCGGACCCGGCCGGTGCGGGGCCTTCCTCCGTTGTTGCGTTGTCCGTATGGAGCAGTTGACGAGAGCGCGTCCAAAGCGACACCCGAAGGTCCTTCCGTGCGAGGCGCGGTGAGGCATGGCGGACCACTCGAAAGAATGGGGCCGCCGTTATGTGTACGGCATGCTGGCGGCTTCAGTTCAAGCAGCATGCGACTGCGCGGCGACGGCGGATCGGCTGCGGATCGGCTGCGGACGCCGCACGGGCCGGGTGCCGGGCCGACGTCGGCCGGGCAGGCGGGCCGAGCCCCGCGGCGACAACGGCGGCCGGATCCGGGCGGGGCGAGTGGGGTCAGCCGGAGCGGCTATTTCCGGACCGGGTTTGCAGATCCGGTATATGTGGCAACGTATGTTCGACAATGAGGTCCGACAAATGTCGGAATCATGCCGTCCAGCCCGCTGGCCGGAAATTCCGTCCCGGGGGTCGCGCGCCGGGAACGGCACAGCCGAGGCCGCGAAGGTACGGAATTCTCTCGGTGCGGCAGGGAGTATTCCGGCGCGGCACGGGAGCCCGACCATCGATGGCCGGGTTCACGGCCGGCACAAGCGAGGGCCCGTACCCCCCTCCGAGGGGGTACGGGCCCTGCTGTGCGGTGCGTGCCGGCGTCAGGCCGGGACGATGTTCTCGGCCTGCGGGCCCTTCGGGCCCTGCGTGACGTCGAAGTTCACCTTCTGGCCTTCCTGCAGCTCACGGAAGCCCTGAGTGGCGATGTTCGAGTAGTGGGCGAAGACGTCGGCGCCGCCGCCGTCCTGCGCGATGAAGCCGAAGCCCTTTTCGGCGTTGAACCACTTCACAGTGCCAGTAGCCATGGAGATCTCCTCAAATAGGGGCAGTTCTGGAAATCCGCCGTGTGCGAATTTCCCGTCGCCGCAATGACCCACCCGGAGAGACCGGAAAAACAAAAACACACCTGAACGTCTCGTCAGGTGCACACAAGTTCATGGGTACCAAAACTGCAACTGCAAGCCAAGGTAGCACGGACTCGTCCACGATGTCGGATTTCCAGGGCGAATTCCCGGGAGGGCGTGGCGGACGCCGGTCATCGCGGTTTATTCCTTTGATCCCACCGCGGGCCGCGCCGCGCGCCGCAGCCGGACGGCGGCCCGGCGCGGAACCTGGCGTTTCATCAGACCGGGCCGGGTCAGTCGCCCGCCGCATCCTCGGCCTCGACGACTCCCTTGTGCGTCAGCGCGATCAGGCTCGGCGTCGCGGCGGTGCCGAAGGTGTCGGCCTCGAGGAGGGCCAGGCCTTCCCCTGCCAGGTACTCGCAAGCGGCGGCCATTTCGTGATCGCTCACGCCGAGATCCACCTGCAGAACCTTGGCATCGATCAGAGCCGACGTCCCGCCGGACCGATCGTAGATTTCACGGAGGATCTGTCTGCGCAGGGACTTCCGCTCGCTCAGGCTGGCCATGGTGCCACCTCTTGCCGCTCTTTCCTTGTGGGCGTACTTCCACGGTAGTGCCGATGCGGGCCGCGTGTGCGCGCTGATGCACGCGTCCCCGCACGGAGCACCTGTTCGGGGCGCTGCGCCGCACTCTTCCGGCACGGCCGTCTCGGACGGGACGCCACTTCCAGCACCACGGCGACCAGCGGCCGGCGGGACTCTCCGTGCACCCGGCCGCGCGCTCGATGACCACCTGCCGGTCCTGGAGGTGGACATGGTCGCCCGGGGCGAGGAGCAAGGGGCGGTCGAGCTCGCAGACCGCGTCCGGGTCGAACCGGAGCTCGTTCAGCAGCAACGCCCTGTCCACTACTGCTGGTTCACCGTGCCACCTCATGTCCCCATGATGGATCACCCGGTGAGGATGCGGTCAGGCCGCGCTGCTGCCTTGGCGGCCGGCCTGACCCGGTCGGCGCCTACCCGGGGAGTTCCGTGCGCTCCCACCATTCGTAGACGGGCAATGCGCCCTCGCCGGTTTCCTGTTGGCGCGCCGTGGCCCTGAAGTGCTCGTACCCGCCACGGAACGGGATCTTGAGGTCCTCCCCGGGCGTCGTGACGGGAACGATCCGCTCAGGAAGCTCGTCGGGGCCGCCCTCCAGGACTGCCTTCGCTGCGTTGGTCATGGCGAGAGTCTCCCCGGCGGGCGGACCGGCTCGTCCGTGACGCGCCGAGGCCGGCTGCTCGCTCCTCCCGTCGCGGTCGAGCGGAAGGAGCAGTGCGCAGCCGGCGAGCGCACCTCTCCGGGCCCGTGGGTCGTCCAGTGGTCACGGTGGGCAAGGGCCACGCGGCTCTGGTTCCCTTGCCCGGGCGGCGGTGGGCCGACGACCTCGGGGCCCGGACTAGGCCTGTGACGGGAAGACGAAGAAGCCGTCCTCCGTGCTGAAGTAGCCGTAACCCGACGGCTGGGAGAACAGCGGGACGTTCTCCTCAGGCAGACTCTTGGTGAGCACCTTCTTCGTGCGGCCGTCGACTGCGAGCACAGTCTCCCCGTCCCCGTCCCCCTCCGCGGTGCCGTACAGCACGCCGCTCGGCGAGAAGCGCAGCGGTGTCATCAGGTTCTCGCCGTCCTGCTGAGCCCAGACCGCCTTGCCGTCGGCGAGCTGCCACACGGCGGTGCCGGTCTCGGTCGCGGCCGCGGCCAGCCGGTGGTCGGGGGAGAGGACGGATGAACCCTCCGTGTTGACCGTGTCGCTCGGGTTGTCGGCGTAGGCGTACGTGGTGGACCCGCCGATCTGCTCGCCGCTGCTGAGGTCGTACGTCGCCGTGACCCAGGTGTCAGGGGAGAAGGCACCGGCACCCCACGCGGTGAGGATCCGGCCGTCGCGGACGTCGAGCACGCGGACGGCACCAGAGGTCCGCTCCTTGTCCTCGTTCAGCTCCACGCCCTTGGGCGGGGTGACGTCCGCGGTGCTCCACACCTTCTTTCCGGTGGTGAGGTCGGACATGACGAGCTGCTCCTGCTCGTCCTCGTACGTGGTCGCGTTCTCCACGTGGAAGGCGTACGTGCCGGTGATCAGCGGGGCGTGCGCCGAACCGCCGTCGATGTCCTTGTTGCGCGGATCGAAGGAGCAGCTCGCCAGTTGGCCGGTGCAGGTGACCTTGCGGGGCTTCCCGCCGTCGATGGGGGTGAGCTGCAGGCTCGCGTCGTCGGCCTGCTCGACGATGTGGCCTTCGTGGACGTGGAAGGTGCCCTCGGCGTGCTCGGCCTTCCCCAGCTGCGCGCCGTCGCCTCCGTAGACGGTGACCGTGACGGTGGTCTTCTCCGCGCTCAGCCCGTCGGACTCCGCGGTACTGCTGGTGCGCACCTCGAGCGCCGGTACGCCGTCGTGCCAGGTGGTGGCGGCGACACGGTCGGCCGTCACCTTCAGGCTCTTGCGTACGGCGCCGGTCTTCACATCGCGGAACTCCAGGGTGAGGGGCTCCGGTTCGTCGCCGGCGTGGAGGGTTCCCGTCGTGCCGTCGATGGGCTCGTTCTCGTACAGCCCTCCGGTGCTGTAATCGCCGTTCGCGTCCTTGATGAACAGGAAGGTCTCACCGAGGTCGATGGCTTCGGAGGACGGCAGGCTCCATGCCTGCTTCTCGGCGAGGCCGGGTACGGCCGGGCCGTCGTAGACCGGCCCGGTGGGCTTGGCGCCGCCCTTGGCACCTTCTGAACTGCCCGCCTTGTCCTGTCCGTTGGTGTCCGCGCCGCCGGAGGAGTCGCAGCCTGCGACCAGTCCGAGCGACAGAACGAGGCCTGCGGCCATCACTGTGTACTTGTTCATGTCCCCGTTGTTCCGCCCTGTCGGGCATCGGTGCGTAGCGTTCCGCAAGGTGATCTTGTAATCCCGCGGCAGCATAGGCGCCGGCCGGAACACGCGGCCCGGGACCCCTGGAACCTTTACCTCCTCGCCACACCCGTCTCGTCACAGGTTCAGGCGGTAGGGGAGGATACAGACGATCACGTCGGTACGTGCCCTCAACGCCGCGGCCAGCAGGAGGCCGCGCTGGTTCTGCAGGATCTGGTAACGGCGGTGGCGCGGCTCGACCTCGGTGATGAGGACGGCGATCTGCCGCCCCGTCGCCGCCTCGCGCCGGACATAGGCGACGATGGGCTCCACCAGCGAGCGGTGCGGGCTGTCGATGATGTCGAGACGGATCCCCGGATTCCAGCTGTCCCAACTCTCCTGGAGATTCCGGGCCTTGGCGGGGTCGTCGTGCACCGCGACCGCCACGACCTCACGGCCGAGGGAGCCGGCGGCCGTCAGCGCGTGCTGGGCGAGCTTGCTGACCTCGCCGACCGGCACGATGACCAGGGAATCGGTACGCCGCACCGGCGGCGGGACCCGGCCGAGTCCCAGTTCCCGGCCGACCGCCGTGTAGTAACGCGCGATGCGGGCGAACAGCAGCATCAGCAGCGGCACCGCGACGACCACCACCCAGGCGCCCTCGAGGAACTTGGTCGTCAGCAGGACCAGCCCCGCCACCAGGGTCAGCACCGCGCCGAAGCCGTTGAGCACCGCGCGCGGCAGCCATCCGGGCGGCCGCAATCCCGCCCAGTGCCGTACGAGCCCGATCTGGCTGATGGTGAAGCCGATGAACACGCCGATCGCGAACAGCGGGATCATCCGGTGGGTGTCGGCGTTCACCGCGATGAGCAGCAGCGCCGCGAGCAGTGCAAGGGCCACCACACCCCAGCGGTACACGGGACGTTCCGTGCGCAGCCCGAAGAGATGGGGCAGCCGGTGGTCCTTGGCGAGCAGGCTCATCAGGACGGGCAGCCCGCCGAAGCTGGTGTTGGCGGCGAACAGGAGAGCCAGGGTGACGATGAGGTTGGTCGCGTAGTACGGCCAGCCCGTCCCGTACGAGCCCGCGATCAGTTGCGCGAGCAGGGTCACCCCCTCTCGCGGAATCACATGGTCACGGTGGATCAGCACCGCGAGGCCGATCAGCATCAGTCCCAGCAGCGCGCCCAGCATCAACTCGGTGCGCTGTGCCCGCCTCACGCGCGGCGGGCGGAACGCGGGTACGCCGTTGGAGATGGCCTCCACCCCGGTGAGCGCGGAGCAGCCCGAGGAGAACGCCTTCAGGAGCAGCAGCAGTCCCAATGCCTCCGTGGCATGGACGGGTTGGGCGCTGCCGACGACGGCCACCGGGTGCGCGCGCAGCAGTCCCAGAACGATGATGCCGATCATGCTTGTCACGAACAGCAGGGTGGGCAGCATCAGCACCCGGGCGCTCTCCGCCACCCCTCGCAGGTTCACGGCGGTGAGCAGGGCCAGTCCGATGAGACAGACCTCGAGCAGGTGCTCGCCGAGCCAGGGGAAGGCGGAGGCGAGACTCGCGGCTCCGGCGGCCAGACTGACGGTCACGGTCAGCACGTAGTCGACGACGAGGCTCGCCGCCGCCAGCAGACTCGTCCGCGGGCCGAGCTCCTTCTTCGCCACCGCGTAGGCGCCACCGCCCTCCGGGTGTACGGCGATCACCTGGCCGTACGAGACCACCAGCACCGCAAGCAGCAGGGCGATGGCGAGCGTCACCGGCAGCGTGGCGGCCACCGCCGCGGTGCCGGCGGTGACCAGGACGAGCACGATCGCCTCCGGTCCGTACGCGACCGAGCTCAGCGCGTCCAGCGACAGGGCGGCGAGCCCCTCGAGGCTGGTCAGGTGGCGCTTGTCGCCTTCCCCGTGATGGAGCGGAACCTTCGGCCGCAGTTCGCGGCGGGCCAGACCGTACGCCATGGGGAACCTCGCGGTGCAGGGTGCGGGGGCTGTCCGGGGACAGTGTGTCCGCACGGGTGCGGTGCGAGTCGTCAAGGACGCGCCAAGGCCCGGCGCAAGTCGCTCGGAGAGCCGTCTGCCGGCCGGCGGCACGGAGCCTGGGACGCGGGGGCCGGGTGCGGACGGACCACCTGGTGACGATCGAGTGGTGCGGCGGCACTGCGCCCCGTCCGGTCCTGTGCGACGCGTACGGCAGCCCGGCCGGCGAGCCGGCGCCCCGGGGCGTCCTCACCGACCCGCTGCTCCTGCTCCGTCTCGGGGCCGGAGCGGCGCGGGCTCCCAGGACCGCGGCACCGGTGTACTCACAGCCAGTGCTTGCGGTGGAAGGCCCAGTAGACCACCGCGCAGACCGCCGCGGTGACCAGAAGCGCGATGGGGTAGCCGAGCGGCCGGACCAGCTCGGGCATGTGGTCGAAGTTCATCCCGTACACGCCGAAGATCATGATGGGGACGGCGATGATCGCGGCGATGGCGCTGATGCGCCGCACGTCGTGGCTCTGCCGGACGCTCGTCTGGGCGAGCGTGAGAGTCAGTGAGGTGTCCACCAGTTCCATCAGGGTCGCGATGCGCTCGCAGGCCTGGCCCAGATGGTCGTGGACATCGCGCAGGTAGGCGGCGATATCGGTGTCGATGCCGGGCAGCCGGCCCTCGGAGAGCCGGTACAGGGGCTGGGAGAGCGGGGCCACGGCGCGGCGCAGTTCGAGCAGTTCGCGCTTGAGCTGGTAGATGCGGGCCACATCGTGCGTCGGCTCGGGTGAGAAAGCCTGTGCCTCCACCTCCTCCACATCCGTCTCGACGGCCTGCACGACCTCGAGGTACTGGTCGACCACGGCGTCGGTGACGGCGTGAAGGACGGCGGCGGGTCCATGGACGAGCAGCTCCGGATGGACTTCCAGGCGGGCGCGCACCCCGGTGAGCCGCCGGGAGGGCCCATGGCGGACCACGACGACGAAGTTCGCCCCCATGAAGGCCATGATCTCGCCGGTGTCGACGACGTCGCTGGTCGGGGTGAGCCGGTCGTGCTCGACGTAGACGGTCGTCTTCAGGACCAGGAAGAGCGTCTCGTCGTACATCTCGAGCTTGGGGCGCTGATGGGCCTTCACCGCGTCCTCGACGGCCAGCGGGTGCAGGGCGAAGGCGTCGGCGACCACCTGGAGCTGATCGACGGACGGCTCGTGAAGCCCGATCCACACGAAGCTGCCGGGCTTGGCCTGGGCGGCTTCCATGGCTTGTGAGAGAGGCAGCAGGCCGGGACGGCGCCGCCCGTCCTCGTACAGGGCGCAGTCCACCACCGAACGCGGATGCTCAGTCGTGCTGTGATCCGCCATGGGCCTCTCCTCGACGCACAGGTGCGGGCACGGCGTGGCGCGCGGACTACCCCTTACGACAGTTGCACGGAAGTGCGGCCCCCGTCGCGGCGGGACGGTGCACGACCCGGCTCAGAGCCAGTTCCGGCGCTTGAAGACCACGTACAGCGAGAGGCACACGACAGCCATGAGCGCGAGTGCGAAGGGGTACCCGAGGAGCCAGCGGAGCTCGGGCATGTGGTCGAAGTTCATGCCGTAGATGGTGCCGACCAGTGTCGGGGCGAACAGAATGGCGGCCCAGGACGAGATCTTCTTGATCTCCTCGTTCTGTGCGTGGCTGCCCTGGGCCAGCTGCTTCATCTCCTCGTTCTGCTGCTGACTGACCAGGGTGGCGTTGACGGTGAGGATGTCCTGCAGCGCCATGCGGAAGCCGTCGACCCGTTCGGTGACATGCGTGGCGTGGTCGGCCACGTCGCGCAGGTACCGCCGCAGTTCCTCGTCGATCCCGTACTTCTCGAATCCGGCGGACAGGCCGTCCAGGATCCTGTTCAGGGGACGGGTCGCACGCTGGAACTCGACCACTTCCCGGGAGAGCTCGTAGATACGGCGGGACACCTTCGGGTCGCCGCCGAAGACCTCTGTCTCGATCTCGTCGACATCGTTCTCCACGCCGGCCACCACGGGCGCGTAGCCGTCGACGACCGTGTCGAGGATCGCGTACAGCACCGCCTCGGGGCCGCGCTTGAGCAGATCCGGGGAGTTCTCCATCCGGCGCCGGACGGCGACCAGGTCCGGGGCTGCCCCGTGGCGGACAGTGATGACGAAATCGGGTCCGACGAAGATGTGCAGCTCGGCGAAATCGACTTCCTCGGCGTCATCCATGTAGCGGGCGGCGCGCAGCACCACGAAGAGGGTGTCGCCGTAGCGTTCCAGCTTGGGCCGCTGGTGCGCCTCCATCGCGTCCTCGACGGAGAGCTTGTGCAGGTCGAACTCGTCGGCAACGGACAGCAGCTCGGCCTCGGTCGGCCGGTGCATGCCGATCCATGCCATGCTGCCGGGCGCCTCGCGGAGCTTCACGAAGGTCTCGGCGAGCGAGTCATGGGTGCTGATCCGGTGCCCCTCCTGGTACAGCGCGGCGGTGATCATGCTGGGCCGGCGGACCGGCGGCTGCTCGGCCGGTGCGGCCGTGCCGGGCTGCTCATCGGTGGGGCGGGGCGCGGCGGGGGGCCTGGCCGCCTTCTTGAACGGGCGCAGGGCACGCAGACGACGCTCGGACATGACGGAGTCCTTCCGCAGGCAGGAAGAGAAGGCGGCCAAGGACAAGGACACGCCGCGGACGCCGCCTTCGGATCCGGCTAGGGTCCGGTCGGCCCGGCGTCCAGCGGCGCGCGACTGGGAGGTTCACCACGCATCGCGGTCTCACCTGCCTTCGCACGCACGGGGCTGGTCCACAGTGCAGGGTAACCCTCGGGGGCGAACGCCGGACGATGGCATGGGCATCGGGGCGCCTGCGCCACGTCCGCCGGGTCAGACGGCGGCATGGTGGGCCAGAGCCGCGTGCGGGTCCGCCTCGCCGCTGCCGGCGGCCGGATCGGCGTGGACGAGGGCGGCGGTGAGACGGGGCACGGCGTGCAGCAGCGCGTGCTCGGCGTCGACGGCGACCCGGTGGGCCTCGCGGAGGTTCAGGTGACCGTCCACGACGATGGCGACCTCGGCCCGCAGCTGGTGCCCGATCCATCGCATCCGCAGCTCGCCCACCTCTTCCACGCCCGGCACGTTCCGCAGGGCGGCCTCGGCGGAGTCGACCAGGGCGGGATCGACGGCGTCCATGAGGCGGCGGAAGACCTCCCGGGCGGCATCCTTGAGGACGAGGGCGATGGCCGCGGTGATGAGCAGGCCGACGATCGGGTCCGCCAGTCTCCAGCCGAGCGCGGCACCGCCTGCGCCGAACAGGACGGCCAGGGAGGTGAAGGCGTCCGTGCGGGCGTGCAGCCCGTCGGCGACCAGTGCGGCGGAGCCGATCCTGCGGCCGGTACGGATGCGGTAGCGGGCCACCCACTCGTTGCCGGCGAAGCCGACCGCCGCGGCGGCGGCGACGGCCGGGAGGTGGGTGATCTCCCGCGGGTCGAGCAGTCGGCCGACGGCGGTGTACGCGGCCACGGCGCAGGAGGCGGCGATGGTGGCGACGATGGCGATGCCGGCCAGGTCCTCGGCGCGGCCGAAGCCGTAGGTGAACCGTCGGCTGGCCGCCCTGCGGCCGAGGACGAAGGCGATGCCCAGCGGCAGGGCGGTGAGCGCGTCGGCGGCGTTGTGGACGGTGTCGCCCAGCAGCGCCACCGACCCGGAGAGCACCACGACAACGGCCTGCAGCGCGGCGGTGACGGCCAGGATCCCGAGCGAGATCCACAGGGTGCGCATGCCCTCGGCGGAGGTCTCCATGGCGGAGTCGACCTTGTCGGCGGCCTCATGCGAGTGCGGGGTGACCAGGTGCGCGATCCGGTGCCTGATCCGTGCCCACCGGCCGGCCGGGTTGTTGTGCGCGTGGCTGTGGCCGTCGTGGCCGTCGGGCGCCTGTCTGTGGGGCGCGTGCCCGTGATGGCCCGCGCCGTGGTCGTGGCGGTGCGGCCGGTGGGGTGCGCTCTTCTCGCTCACGGCAGCTCGGTCCTTCCGGGTCGCGGGTGGGCAGGGCGGGCCGTTGCACACCGGCCGCGCACGCCCTCAGTATGTGCGTATGAACGCACGCTTGCACCTGTCAGGTGCGCACGATGCGCAGGAGCCGGACGACGGCACACGACTGGCGGTGGCGGTGGAGGTGCTGGGACTGCTGGCCGACCGAACCCGCCTGGCCCTGCTGCAACGGCTCGGCGAGGGCGAGGCGGATGTGACCACCCTGACCCAGGCGTGCGGGGCGGCGCGGCCCGCGGTCAGCCAGCACCTGAGCAGACTCCGGCTGGCCGGTCTTGTCACCACACGCAAGGAGGGCCGACGCGTCATCTACGCCCTGCGCCACGGGCACTTGCGCCGCTTGGTGGAGGAGGCCCTCAGCGTCGCCGACCACCAGCTCGGCCAACTCCCGCCCCACGACTGACCACTTCCTCCGCAGGCCGCGTGACGGCCGCACGGTCGGGCTCCGGAGACCGGTTCCCTCTGGTCGAACCCGATCGCGACCGGAGCAGACACCTGACAGAGCCCTACTGGCTCGGCGAGGGCCCGTTCTCCTCGTTCGGCACCGGTCGGCCCGTGAACGCGTCCAGCAGGAGACGGTCGCCGACCGGCCGGTCCAGCGTCACCGTCACCTCCTCGCCGAGCAGCTGGCTGGTGCAGGGACCGTCCTTCGTCCCGACGACAGATGCGGACAGCACCACGCTGCCGCCCGTCTCCAGCACGTCCACGGCAGGGCCGTCGTCACAGGCTCCGTGGGTGGCCATCACGGTGACGGACCGGCCGTCCGCGGCCATCCCGACCAGCCGGCCGAGCGGCGCCAGCTCGTCGGTGGGCACCTCCCCGACCGGCTTGATCGGCGGCCGGGGGAGCTTCGACGGGCTGAGGGCGACCCGCTTGAGCGGGGTGTCGTAGCCCTCCAGGGTGAACAGCCAGGCCGGGACCGTCGCCGGGCCGCGGCTGGTGGCCAGCGTCATCTCGCCCAGCTTCGCCCCGGTCACGGTGAGGTGCGGTCCGTCGTTGCTGCCGCGGGCCACGGTCTCGTACGCCTTCCGCGCCCCCATCAGCGGCAGCGTGAGCGAGCCTCCGCTCTCCCATTTCACCTTGCCGTCCTTCTGCGGGGTGGCGGGAAGTCCGCCGCGAAGGACGAAGTTCCGGGTCCCGTAGGCGAGTTTGTCGGCTCCGTTGCGGAAGGCGTTCTCGGGCAGCTGGACCGTCTCCCCCAACGGGTAGTAGCCCTTGCGCCACGTCTCGGCGGCCTTGGAGCCGTCCCAGGCGTCGGCGACCTGGCGCGCGCGGGCCTCCGACTCCGGCGCCGGGTCGCCGTCGCCGACCCGCGCGCCGTGGCCGCCGGCCTTCTCGCTGCCGCAGCCGGCGACGGCACCGGTTACGGCGGTGAGCAAGGCGAGTACGACGAGCAGATCGACGGCGCGTGCGGTGTTCGTACGCATGGGTCCCCCCGGGGACTGATGGTGGCGAGTGGAGGCTGTGCGGTGAGGGGTGGCGGCCGTACCGCCGCTGTGACGCGGTGACCCGGGGCCTGGTTCCGCCGGAGCGGGTGTGGGAGGCGAACCCGCCGTCATCAGATGTGGAATCACCCGCTGACCAGTGAAACGGGTGCCGATGGGGCGCCGGGGAAGCCGTCGGCGTCACACGAGCGGCCGGTCCCGCCACGAGGCAGGACCGGCCGTCGACCGCATGGAACGAACCCATCTGGTCAGTGGGGTCTGGACGCGCGTGCCGGGGCCGGTCGACGTGCCGTAGACGACGGTGACCCTGTTGTCCTTGCCGTGTGAGGAACGGGTCGCCGGTGTGCATCGTGTGGTCCGCGGCCGGCGCCGGGCCGTTCAGGCCGGGAACGAGCGCGCAGCTCGCCCCCGCGACGCCGAGAACCTTCTTCACTCATCCCCAAGTGCTGGTGAACCCCCTGGTCAGGGAGCCGGGGCAGCATGGATCTCGAACAAGGAGAGGGTCGAACGACAAGTGCCCTTCCGCTGTTCGGAAGTTCAGCCTCGACCAGGACCGTGCCTGTGCCGCGCATCACATCGCCTCCATGTCACGGACGGGCGGGCACCTTGCGTCTGGTGGTCGTCAGCAGCGGGTGGAGGGAAGGCGGAGGCGATGAGCGCACAGCACGAAGGTGGTACGACGGCCGCACACCGCGTGGTGATCCTGGGGGCGGGATATGCGGGCCTGTCCGCGGCGGTCCAGCTCGCCGGACGCGTCGAGCAGGGCAAGGACGTGCAGTTGACCCTGGTGAACGGGCAGGAGCACTTCACCGAGCGACTGCGGCTGCACCAGGCGGCGACCGGGCAACAGCTCTCCGAGCTGAGCATCCCGGAGCTGCTGGAAGGCACCGGCGCGCGGTTCGTACGCGGCTGGGTGACGGCGGTGGACACGGACGCGAAGACCGTGCGGATCGACGACGACAGGGTCCTGCACTACGACACGCTGGTGTACGGGCTGGGCAGCGTGGCCGACACGGTGACGGTGCCGGGGGCGGAGGAGCACGCCTGCACCCTGTCCGGCGCGCAGGACGCCGAGGTGCTGGCGGGCCGGCTGGCGCGGCTGGGCAGCGGCACGGTGGCGGTCGCCGGCAGCGGGCTGACCGGCATCGAGTCGGCCGCGGAGATCGCCGAGCGGTACCCGGAGCTGAGCGTGGTGCTGCTGGGCCGGGAGGAACCCGGTGCGGCCATGCACCCCAAGGCCGGGGCGTATCTGCGGTCCGCGCTGCAGCGGCTCGGCGTGACGGTGCGCGGCGGGGTCGATGTGGTGAAGGTGCTGCCCGGTGCGGTGGAACTGGCAGGCGGGGAGAGCGTCGCCGCCGACGTGGTGGTGTGGACGAGTGGTACGCGCGTCTCGCCGCTGGCGGCCACCGCCGGGCTGCGCGTGGACGACCGCGGCCGTATCGTCACCGACGCCATGCTGCGGTCGGTGTCGCACCCGGATGTGTACGCCCTGGGCGATGCGGCGGCGATCCGCCAGGGTTACGGAGTCATGCACGGTACCTGCCAAAGCGGCATGCCGACCGGTGTGCACGCCGCGGTGTCGATCGTCCGCGTGCTGAAGGGCAAGCAGCCCAAGCCGTTCCGCTTCGGCTACTACCACACGCCGGTGAGCCTGGGCCGTAACGATGCGGTGGTGCAGTTCACCCGCCCCGACGCCGGCCCGCGCAGGGTGTACCTGACGGGCCGTGCGGCGGCGCGGTACAAGGAGACGGTGACTGCTTCCCCTTGGCCCACCTGGGCCCGTATGAAGAGAATGCCCGTCTCGGGAGTGTGGTGGCCCCGCGGCGGCCGCTTCACCCGCATTCGGGAGGCACGGTGACCCACCTGTCTTCGGAGGTGGACCTGGACCAGCAGCTGTTCCATCGGCACCGCTCCCTGCTGTTCTCGGTGGCCTACCGTGTCCTGGGCTCCGCGGCCGACGCCGAGGACACGGTCCAGGACGCCTGGATCAAATGGTCGTCCGCCGACCGCTCGCACGTGGCGGACCCCAAGGCGTACCTGGCCAGGATCGTGTCGAACCTGGCCCTCGAACGGCTGCGCTCCACCCGCCACAAGCGGGAGACATATGTGGGGCCGTGGCTTCCGGAGCCCATTCTCACCGGTGGCGACGCCGCGGCCGACGCCGTCACCGACGCCGAATCGGTGTCGATCGCGATGCTGGTGGTGCTGGAGACGCTCAGCCCGCTGGAGCGCGCGGTGTTCGTCCTGAAGGAGGTCTTCGACTTCAGCCACGCCGAGATCGCGCAGGCGGTGGAGCGCTCGGAGGTCGCGGTACGGCAGGCAGCGCACCGGGCCCGCGAGCATGTGCGGGCCCGACGGCCGCGCTTCACGGTGGACCGATCAAGGCAGCGCGAGATCACCGAGCACTTCCTCGCCGCCGCGTCCGGTGGGGACGTCAACTCCCTGATGGAGCTGCTCTCCCCGGACGTCACCCTGTGGACCGACGGCGGTGGCAAGGTACGCCAGGCCCTGCGTCCGGTCGTGGGCGCAGCGACGGTGGCCGCCTGGTTCGCCGCCATCGGCACCGTCACCTACCAGGGCATCGCGCCGGCGGAGATGACGGCCGTACTCGCCGAGATCAACGGCGGACCGGGCGTGGTGTTCGCAGGAGCAGGACGCGTGATCGCCACGGTCACCTTCGACTTCGATGCCGACGGCCGCATCACCGCCATCCACAACGTGGCAAACCCGGAGAAACTCCGGGCCGTCGCCGAGGGCACCGCCCACAGCATCGGAACGGGGTGAGCCTTCTGGGGGCCTTGCCCTTCGGCAGACGGCCGGGGGGCAAGGATGACGACCACTGGTGGCCGCACCCGTTTCCCGGACCGGCTCGGCGAACTGTCGCACATCCGGGCGACGGCCACCGATCCGGCTGACACGCTGGCGCACATGACCACCCCACGGACCGCCAGACAACGACTTGCCGCGCTCCACAGCGGTGCGGCCGTGAACGGTGAGGACTTCACCGGCCAGAACCTGGCTTCCGCTCGCACGTCACCGCTGCGGTTCACCCGTTGCTCGTTCACCGGGGCCGATCTGCGCCACGCCACCCTGGACGGGTGTTCGTTCAAGTTCTGTGACTTCAGCGGCGCAGACCTGCGCGGGGCTTCACTGCGCGAGGTCAGCCTGGCCGGATGCGATCTCCGGGGTGCTGACCTGCGCGACACCGATCTGACCGACGCCAGGCTCGCAAGCGTGAACACCGGCATGCCCCCCTTCGGCCTGACCGACGTCACCGGTGCCCGGTTCGAGGGAGCGTCCCTGCGCAATGTTCTGGCGGAGGGTGTCAGCGGGTGGCCACCAGGGCCGGGCGGGAACGACCAGGCCCGTTTCCTCGAGTTCGGGGTGGGGCCACCGGTCTGACGTGGCGTGGACGGCGATCAGGTCGACAGGCTGCCGAAGGTTCTCAGGGAACGTGGTGAGCGTCGGCGAGTCCACCACCGCCCGTCGCGATGCCGCCGGTCGGCTTGGCCGGGGCGAAGGGCAGGGTGTCCTGTCGGCAGGACGCCCCGACAGGCGGCAGGGCGCCGGAGGTGAAGTAGTGCACGGCGTGCTGGTTCACGCAGGTGCTGGGATTGACCAGGGCGGTGTGGCCGTAGCCGTGGAGGGTCAGCAGGCGTGCGTCTGCCAGTGCGCGGGTCATGGCCTCGGCGGCCTGATAGGAAGTGGCCGGGTCGTAGGTGGGGTTGACGACCAGGACCGGGTTGGCGGTGGGCCGGTTCCACGGACCGGTGTAGCGGTGCGCGGCTGTGGCCGGCCACTGTCCGCACCACTCGTAGTCCCACACCCAGCGACGGCCGAGGTCCCCCGCGCGTGCGGCGCTGAAGGTGTCGAGCTCGGCGTAGCGGTTGAGGACACGGGGGTTGGGGCTCTCGGAACAGACGATGGCGGCCTCTTGCTCGAACCCGGGGTAGGTCCGGCTCGAAGGGGGTGCGGGCATGGCCGGGCCGCGCCCTTGCCACAGCTCCTGCAGCATCTCGGCAGCGTCGGTCCAACCCGGTGTGACGAAGTAGAGCGAGGACCGCAAGGTGTCCACGGTCCTGGCGTAGGTCCACTCCCCGACCGGTCGGCGTCGGAGCCGTTCCATCAGGGTGGCCAGTTTGGTGCGGGTGGCCCGGGGGCTGCCCGCGGAGAACGCGCAGCGGGATGCCGGGGCCCGACCGCACAGCTCGAGGAACTGCCCCAGAGTGGCGGCAGACCCGAGGTCCGAGCCCATACGCAGGGACGTGGTCAGCCGCGGTTCGCCGTTCATGGCACCGTCCGCGTAGCCACGAGGGTGGACGTTCCCGTCCAGGAGCAGGCCGCGCACCTTGTCAGGGAAGAGGTTCGCGTAGACGGCACCGAGGAATGTGCCGTACGAGATGCCCCAGTAGTTCAGTTGCCGATCTCCCACGGCCTCGCGCAAGCGGTCCAGATCGCGGGCGCTGTCAGGGGTGGAGACATGCGGCAGCAGCTTCGAGGCCCGCTGCCGGCATCCGTTGGCCAGTTCCGCCCTCCCGGCGTACCAGGCTTGCCGTTCCTTCGCGCCCACCGGGAATCCCGCCGGCTGCCGCGCCCACCAGGCCATCGCTTCCACGGCGTCGCTGAAGCAGCGCACCGCCGTGCTGCGGCCCACACCCCGAGGATCCCAACTGACGATGTCGAAACGCTCGCGCAGCCCGGTCGGGAAGTAGCGCTCGTACCAGGCCGGCAGAGCAGCCGTGCCGGCGCCGCCCGGGCCACCGGGGTTGAAGAACAGCGAACCGATTCTGCGGGACGGGTCGGTGGCTCTTCGCCGGATCACGGCGAGATGGATGGCGTCACCCGCCGGCCGGTCGTAGTCGAGCGGGACGTCGAGCGTCGCGCACTCGAATCCCTGCTGCGCCGGGTCCTCGCACGGCCGCCACTTCAGGGTCGACGTACCGGCGGCCCCTCCACGAACAGGCTGCGGTGCGGCCGCAGCGGGGGAGAGAAGGAGATACGGCAGCAGTGCTGTGACGCACCACGCCAGACTGCCTCGGCGCCTCGGTATCAGCCCTGACATCAGGTGTCCCTTCGGGTGGCGACCCCCTATGCCGGAGGCTTGGGTCCCCCTCACCCAACATTCCAATGGTCAGGACCGCACCCGCTGGGCACCCGAACGCAGTACAGAAAAACGCCGACAGGCGGCGTAGGACGAGGGCGCCCGAGCCTTCTCGTCGGCGCTCGGGCCGGCGGCGCCCGTCACCCGCTCCAGCGGCGCCCGTCACCCGCTCCAAGGGAAAGCTCCAGGCCAGAGGCCCGGGGCTCTACCGTCGTCCGGACCCGACCGGCTGCCTGAGCGGCGGATCGTGCCTTTCAACGGTCAGGACGTGGCGAGTAACTCCCCACGTCCTGACAAGGATCGAGCGCCGTCAAACGGGCACATCGTGGGTCGCCGGGAGCTTCCGACCGCGAGGTTCGACCGGACGTCACGCAGAGTGGCTACGGTGAGGGAGCCGGGCTGACCACTGCGCTTGGCCGCCGGATCGGCACTGTTGAGCTCCTCGCCCGATGGACGTGCCGGGAGCCGCCGGTCAGGGCGGCTCCCTCCGCACTCGCTCGGCTACTCGCCCGGGCCTGTCAGAGCTTTCCGCCGATCTCGCACGCCTGGCACGGCGGCCGGCCGCAGGTGCACTGCATGATCGCCTCGAGGACCTCGCGGTCGTGGTAAAGGCACTCGTCCTTGCAGGTGTGGCGCGGAATGAAGCCCGCCGGGATCTCGCCGGGCCACGGCTCGTGTCCGTCACGGCAGCGGACGAACCGGTCGGGATCGGTGGAGTGCAGGTCGTGCATGCTCGACCGCGCCTCGTCCTCCAGCTCCCGCACGCGCTCCACCAGGCTCTTGAGCTCGGCGGAGATGCTGGAGTACCGGTCCGCGCCGGTCCTTACATGTGCGGCCCGCAGTGCCATCACTGCGTTGCCCAAAAACCTGCCGGCATCCTGAAGATCGGTCACGTGATGCATCTGAATGCCGTTCACGCCCCGCACCCACACGGCGTCCATGCTGCTCACTGATCCACCTTCCCGGTGTTCACCTTGGTTTTCCTGCGAAACAGTATGCGCGGCGCCAGTGCCTCCGCATAAGGAAAAATCCATCTATTTACGCACGCTAAGGCTCTCCGCCTCACTCCGCCAGCGGATTCGGAGTGAGTCGGCTCACAGCACGCAAGGTCTCGGAGCAGGCATAACGCCAGAATGCCGATTGCCTATTCATGTGGTGGATCTTCTGCTGATTTCTTGTCCACCGGCTGTTATTCGATATCAGGCGACCGTGTAGGAGCGCGCTCCCGTCCCGGCAAGCCCACCACCGTCGACGATCAGGTACTCCGGACGGACCGGGCGCTCGTCGAACCAGCACTCCAGGATCTCCCGGGTACCGGCCGCGTAGCGGGCCTGCGCCGAGAGAGTCGTACCGGACACGTGGGGCGTCATCGCCTCGTACGGCATGGTGCGCCAGGGGTGGTCGGGCGGCGGCGGCTGCGGGTACCAGACGTCGCCGGCGTAACCGGCCAGTTGGCCGCTGTTGAGGGCCCGCACCACC
Organism: Streptomyces sp. NPDC006208; assembly: GCF_040613775.1. Classification (NCBI taxonomy): domain Bacteria; kingdom Bacillati; phylum Actinomycetota; class Actinomycetes; order Kitasatosporales; family Streptomycetaceae; genus Streptomyces; species Streptomyces sp. NPDC006208. The sequence continues at coordinate 184,800 of NZ_JBEXSW010000007.1, forward strand.
GCATCCCGGTCGACGATGAGCGCGCGTGCGGTGTTGACGATGTACGAACCGCGCTTCATGACCCCGATCAGTTCGTCGTCGAAGAGGTTCTGCGTCTGCGGATGCAGCGGAGTGTGGATGGACAGCACGTCGACCGAGGAGGCGAGCGCACGCGCGTCGGGATGCCAGGTCAGCCCCAGCTCCTCCTCGACGTCTCCGGGCAGCCGGTGCACGTCGTGGTAGTGCAGCTTGACGTCGAACGGCTTGAGGCGGCGCAGTACCGCCTGGCCGATACGGCCCGACCCGAGGACGCCGACGTCCATGCCTTCGAGGTCGTAGGCGCGCGAGACGCTGTCCGCGATGTTCCAGCCCGCCTTGGCGGTCACCCACTCGTGGGCGGGCATGTAGTTGTGCACCAGCGTGAGGATCTGCATGACGGCGTGCTCGGACACGCTGATGCTGTTGCTGTAGGTCACCTCCGCCACCGTCATGCCGTGGGCGATGGCGCTCGGCAGGTCGACGTGGTCCGACCCGATCCCCGCGGTGATCGCGAGTTTGAGACGGGGAGCCGCGGCGATCCGCTCAGGGGTCAGATAGGCGGGCCAGAAGGGCTGTGAGATCAGCACGTCGGCGTCGGGCAGTTCGCGGTCCAGGGTGGAGCCAGGCCCTTCCTTGTCGCTCGTGACGACATAGGTGTGGCCTCGGTCCTCCAGGAACCGGCGCAGCCCCAGTTCTCCCGAGACACTGCCGAGGAGCTGCCCGGGGGTGAAATCTATGGCTTGCGGGGTGGGGGCGGTCTGACCGCCCGGATAGCCGGTGATGACCGGAATCTCGTCACGTGCGTAGTCGGGGGGATACCCCTCCACGGGGTCCGGATAGAGCACCGCAAGGATCTTTGCCATGGCCGTCCTCCATCGGTCAGGCCATTGCACCGGTAAACCGGTCAGGCGCCGATGATCTTGAATTTTAGTCGAGCATGCGTCGGTGCTGCAAACCCCGGCAATAATGGGGGAGGTGGGGTATCGGATAGGGATGCGGTCAGTTCGATGATCCATACGGCAGGAGTTCAGACGATCAGTGCGTACGGAGGCTTCTGATGCGGGCCGACGAATCCGGGCCCGACAGGGAATCCCGAGAACCCGCGTACAACTCCGGTGCCGACCCCGAACCGTCGAGCGAGCCGTTTCACGTGCGTCTGCACCGGGATGCCCTGGCCGCGATCGCGCTCGGCGGCCTCCTGGGCGGATCGGCCCGCTACGCACTGGGACTGGCCTTTCCCACGTCCGACGCGACGTTTCCATGGACGACGTTCGCCGTCAACGTGTCCGGTTCGTTCCTGCTCGCGCTGCTGCTCGTGTACGTGTTCGACATCTGGCCGCCGACCCGGTACGTGCAACCCTTCGCCGCCGTCGGGTTTCTCGGCTCCTTCACCACCTTCTCGACCTGGATGCTCGACACCGACCGCCTTCTGGGTCACGGCCACTGTGCGACCGCGGCGTTCAACGTCTTCGGCAGTCTCCTGGCCGGACTGGCCGCCACCACGCTCGGCCTGGCCGTCGGCAGGCGGGCGGCGGCGCGGCGGGCACGGCTCGCCACGCGACGCGGCCACGCCCGCCGGTACGGCTGGTGGGTCCGGTGATCACCCTGCTCGCCGTCGGTGCGGCGGCCGCGGTCGGGGCAGTTGCGCGCTACGTGCTCGCCCAGTACGTGCAGTACCGAAGCCCCGGCGGCTTCCCGCGCGGCACGTGGCTGATCAACATCACCGGCTCGTTCGTGCTCGGGCTTCTCGTGGGCCTCGGCGCCCAGCACGGGCTGCCGGAACAGGTCGTGACCATTGCCGGCATCGGTTTCTGCGGCGCCTATACCACGTTTTCCACGTTCAGTTACGAGGTGACCCTCCTGGGCCAGAAAGGGCAGACCGGGAAAGCCGTGCTGTACGCCGCGTCGAGCCTCGTGGTCGGTCTGGCGGCGGCAGCGGCGGGGCTCGCCGTCGGGTCGTTCGGATAAGGGCCCCCGCAAGCGCATCGGCAAGGGCTCCGGCAGGGGCCGGATCGGACCGTCCGGCACTTGACACGTGGATGTCCGAGACGTCTCCTTGAGAGAGGAAATGCACTGTGGCGTGCGCCGATCGGGGCGCGTCGCACATTCTCGGGTTGGCCAGCGTCCACCGGCATCCGGAGGCTGCTAATGGCAACCTATGAATATCTATGCGGCCGTTGTGGACCTTTCGATGTGAAGTTGGCCATCGGAACGGCGCCCACCCTTCACGGCTGCCCTGTTTGCGCAGGTACTGCGAGACGTGTGTACACCTCGCCCGGGTTCACGCTGACCTCGCACACGGTCGCTGCCCTCCATGAACAGGAGGAGCAGTCCCGTGATGCCCCGGCGGTGGTTTCCGAAGTGCCGCCACGCAGCGCGGTGCCACCGCGCCCGCACCCCGCGCTCTCGCGTTTGCCGCGACCCTGAGGGCGGTGGTCGACAAGGCTGAACGTCTCAGGCGGTTACGACGATTCCGTCCCCCACGCGGGTTGAGGAGGTGCGTCCCCGTGGGCAACGTGGGACTGCTCTTTGTCGGTGCGGTGCTCTTCATCAACGGAATGCTGCTGCTCGGGAAGGTCGACGCCAAGGCGGCGGCGGTGTTCAACCTTTTCGTGGGCGCACTGCAGGTGCTGACGCCGACTTACCTCATCTTTGCCGCCGTCGGCGATCCCGGAGCGATCCTGGCGGCATCCGGCATCTATCTGTTCGGCTTCACCTACTTGTATGTAGGCGTGGGCCTGCTCGCCGGTCTCGACAGCACCGGCGTCGGCTACTACTCGCTGTTCGTAGCGGTTGCGGCCCTTGGATACTCGTTCGTCAATTTCCGGCTCTTCCGGGACAACGCGTTCGGGGTCATCTGGCTCTACTGGGCATTCCTGTGGTTCCTGTTCTTCCTCCTGCTCGGTCTCAAGTTGGACCGCCTCAGGATCTATACGGGCTGGGTCACGGCGATCCAGGGCTGGGTCACCGGCGTGATTCCCGCGGCGCTGCTGCTCTCCGGTTACTGGGTGAACCCCAACGCAACCGCCATCGCGCTGGCGGTGTTCGGCGTGGTGGTCTTCGCGGCGTTGTGGCCGCTCACCCGGAATTCGCGGCAGCCGGCCCCAGTGGCCCCGCCGGCCGGAAGCGTGGGCGCACCAACGTGACCTGATCCGAAATGAGGAGCTGTTATGCCCGAAGAAATCTTCCATGTGGACCACAGCAAGTCGATGCGTGACCAGGACGTTCCCGGACACAACAGGTGGCACCCGGACGTCCCCACCGTCGCCATGGTGAAGCCGGGAGCGGAGTTCCGTATGGAATGCCGCGACTGGACCGACTGCCAGGTCGGCAACAACGACACCGCCGACGACGTACGCGACATCGACCTGACCATCCCTCATATGCTCAGCGGTCCGATAGGCGTGGAGGGTGCCGAACCCGGCGACCTGCTCGTCGTCGACATACTCGACCTCGGCCCCGTGCCGCAGCAGACCGGCGACTTTGCGGGCCAGGGCTGGGGTTACACCGGCATCTTCGCCAAGGCCAACGGCGGCGGCTTCCTGACCGACTATTTCCCGGACGCCTACAAGGCGATATGGGACTTCCACGGACAGCAGGCGGTCTCCCGTCACCTTCCGGGGATCCGCTTCACCGGGATCACCCACCCGGGGCTGTTCGGAACAGCCCCGTCCGCCGAGATGCTCGCCCGCTGGAACACCCGCGAGCAGGCGCTGATCGACACCGACCCGAACCGGGTCCCGCCACTCGCCGTACCGCCGGACAGCACCAATGCACTCGCCGGCACGGCCACCGGAGACGTCGCCAAGCGCATCGCCGCGGAAGGCGCACGTACGGTGCCGGCGCGCGAGAACGGAGGCAACCACGACATCAAGAACTTCACGCGCGGTTCGCGGGTCTTCTACCCCGTACACGTCAAGGACGCCAAGCTCTCCGGAGGCGACCTGCACTTCAGCCAGGGCGACGGAGAGATCACCTTCTGTGGCGCCATCGAGATGGGCGGCTTCATCGACTTCCACGTCGACCTGATCAAGGGCGGCATGGAGACGTACGGCATCTCCACCAACCCGGTGTTCATTCCGGGCAACGTCGAGCCGAGGTACACGGAGTTCATGACCTTCATCGGGATCTCCGTCGACCACGACACCGACACGAACTACTACCTCGACGCCACGCTGGCCTACCGCCGGGCCTGCCTCAATGCCGTCGAGTACTTCAAGAAGTTCGGCTACAGCGGAGAGCAGGCCTACCTGCTGCTCGGCTCCTCCCCCATAGAGGGACGTATCAGCGGCATCGTCGACATCCCCAACGCCTGCTGCTCGCTGTACGTACCCACCGCCATGTTCGACTTCGACGTCCGGCCCTCCGCCGCCGGCCCGATGAAGGCCGACCGCGGCAAGTGCGCGACGGCCTCCGGCACCCTGGTCTGACCGGACAACGAGGGCCCCACAGCAGGCACTCGGGGCCGATCACTCAAAGGTCAGGACAACACATGGGCCCGGGGCAGGGGTCATGACCCTGGCCTGGGCCTTCATCTTTGGAGCGGGTGACGGGAATCGCTTCCCGACGTTCGTCCTGCCGTTCGGAGCAGGTCGGCGGTGCCCTGAGGCCGGCTCACTCCAGGACGGCGAGGTGGTCGGCGGCGCCCCCGCGCCACTCGATCAGGAAGAGTGTCGCGTCGTCGCTCGTGCTCCCGCCCCGTTCCTGCTTCAGGGTGTGGGAGAGCGAGCGCACCACCGCCCGCACGCCCTTCTCTCTCTGCTCGATGCGGTTGACCCAGTGGATGAGTTGTTCCTCGCCGAACTGCTCTTCGCCGGCTTCGTGCTCCTCGATCAGGCCGTCGGTGAAGCACAGCACCCGGTCGCCGCGCTGGAGCGTCAGCTCGCTGACCCGGGGCTCTTCACCGCCGAAGCCGACCGGCAAAGTGGTCGGGCTCTCCAGGTGCTGCAGGACCTGGCGGTTGCGGATCAGCAGCGGTGCGGGGTGGCCCGCGTTGACCCACTGCAGATGGCCCGTTGTGATGTTCAGGCGCATCATCTGCGCGGTGACGAAGTGTTCAGGCCCGAACTGCCCGGCGATGGCCCGGTCCATGAACGCGTAGATCTCGGACAGGCCGATACCGGCACGTCTGGAATGCCGGTAGGCGCCGACGGCGACAGTCGCCATCGTGGCGGCGTTCAGGCCGTGACCCATCGCATCAACCACGGCCACGTGCAGGATGTCGTCGTTGAGTGCGTAGTCGAAGCTGTCGCCGGCGACGTTGTAGGCGGGCTCCAGGATTCCGGCCACCGCGACCTGCGGGACGGACATCGCCAGCGGCGGTAGCAGGGCCCACTGGATCTCCGCGGCCACGCTCATGGGTTCGCGGCGCCGGGCGAGGAAGAACTGGTCGGTGTAGCTGTGCTTGGTGACCAGCATGTCGGCGATCAGTCCGGCCAGCCTGCGCAGCAGGCGCCGGTCGTCATCATCGACGGTCCCCAGAGTGACGGCCAGCACTCCCACCTGGTCGCTGCCGTCCAGCAACGGCAGATACATCCGGACGCCGTCGGCCCGCGGTACCTCGACAGTGGTCGCGTACAGGAAGGCCGCGCCGGCATGGGAGTCACCGATCGGCTCGGGGTCACTGACGGTCAGCCCCCTGCCCGGCAGCGGCACGAGCAGGAGTTGTGCGTAGTCCTGCAGGAGAACCGAGATGTCCCGGCCGCCGACCCTGGCCACCTCTTCCGCGATCAGCGGGGCGATCAGCTGCGGCGGCATCTCGTGTGCCCGGTCCAGCAGCACCCCCAGCAGCCGCTCACCGAACCCCTCCGACCGGTCCACCCGGCCCTTGCGGGACTGCTGATCACCCTCCGCCATAGCCGTGCCCTTTCACCCAACCAGCCTGATTTCACCCCTTCGGTGGCTTGCTCGGCCGCTGTACGCGCCGGGATCCGCTCTCTGCCGTCGCGCCGACAGCGTGCAACGGCCCCGGTGTATACACACCGAGGCCGCCCTTCCGGGTCGGTTGCACGTGAGAGTGCACCGACCCACTCACCATGCTATGCCTGTGCGGCATTTCCGGCAGAAGGGATTCTGCGGGTGTTGCGGTCCTTGGTCGGAACGGGCTCAGCGCCGCATCAGCCGCGTTCCTCCTCTTCGGCCTCCATGAGCCGGATTCCCTGATGTGTCAGTGTGACCATCGCGGGTGTGTTTCCCTGTGCCCAGTCGACGGTGATGAGTCCCTCGCCGACCAGATAGGCGCAAGCGGCGGCCAGATCCTGCTCGGGGACCTGGAGGTCGTCGTGCAGCTTCGCCCCGGTGACGCCGAGGAGGCGGTTGCCTTCCGTGGTCTCGTACAGGGCATTCATGATTGCTTCGCGGTAGTGCTTCCGCTCGTGGAGTGTCGCCATGATGACCGCCGACTCGTGGGGGGCGCCGTCGAGGGCCCGCGTCTCAGACCTCGTCCGTCTGTGCGAGGTCCTGCTCGGAGGGCTGACTGGCTTCCAGCCAGGACCGCGCCGGCTCTGCCGTCTGCGTGGTGTCCACAGTGAGGTGGAGGCGGGTTCCGCCGTCGCTGCCGGCGGGGTAGCTGCGCTGTTCGGTGGCGGCGAAGCAACGGCGGAGCACCGTTGCGACCCGACGGGCGGCCTCGGGAGACGCGGCGACGATGCGTACCTCGGTACGTCCGCCCGAAGGTGGTTCCGGTGGCTTCATCGTGACCTCGTTCATCGGTGCGATGTGCCGGTGGGCGGGCGCCGTAGCGCCCCACCCACCGCGCAGGTCAGGAAAAGGTCATGCGTCATCTGCGGCCCCGTCGCGGTGTTCGCGTGGCTGCTGGGCGGTGACGACGGGCGATCCGGCATGCTCTGCCGGCCGTCGGCCCTTCCGGCTCCGTCGCCTGACTCCCGGCATGACATCGCCGTAGCGGTACGCGGCGATCCGTTCGTCGTGCTGCCCGTTGAGCAGATGGATCCACAGCATTCCAATGATGATCATGGCGATGATCACGGAGACGGTGATGGCGATCTCCATGTCCTCACCTCCCTCGGGCGGAACTCAGGCAGCCGGCCGGGTCCAGGTTCCCGGCCGTCGCTGAGGCGTGCCCGCCTTCGGTCTCCCACTCCTCTTCCCGGTTCAGCGTCTCCCTCGCGTCACGGGTGATGTCCTCGCGCGCCAACAGAGCGCTGGCGGTGAGGAGGCTGCTGCGGGTGGCTGCGGCGGACATCAGCCGGGCGGCGGCAACTGCACCGGTCTCCGGCGGGATCACCAGCAGGTCCCAGCGGCCTGCGGTGTAGGAGAGGAGGATCAGCTTGTGCGGGTCCTGCTCGTCGGCGAACCAGCCCACGTGCACCATGCGCCCGGCCACGGGCACCTTGTGCGGGATCACGGGCCAGTGGGCCGGGTTCACCGTGACACGCGTGATCCGGCCCCAGCGTGCGTCCAGCACGTCCAGCAGGGCGGGGAGTTCACGGGAAAGATCGCGGGAGCGAGGCCACCAGGCGCCGTCCAGCAGACCTGGAACCGACCCCGCCGGGGTCAGGGACAGGCGAGCCGGCGGTGAGGTCACGCGCTCATTGAAAAGCGTACGGTCGATGGTCGCGTTCATGGCGCGGACCTGTCCCCGGGGCTTGTCTTCGACGTCCCGGTGTTGTTGCTCGCCGAGAACGACACCGGCGTGGGAGCCGGTGCGCGAAGTACTCCCGGTGGTTTCACTGTACTCCGGGAACGGTCCGGTGAACCCGCGCGTGACCAGCCATTTCATCAGGAACCCGGATCTGGGTCGGCGACGCGTGGGCGAGCCTGGGGATCGCCTCACGGAGTACGGTGAAACCGGCAGCCGTCCGGGGACCTCCCAGGCGATCAGTGAACGCGTGCCGACCCCCGCAGACGGGTGAGTACACCATGTCCGACGCCGACACCCCGCGTGAATCGAAGCTTCTGCCGGACGCGATCCACACGGTCGTGAAACCTGGAACAGCCCTCCTACGGCTGGAGACCACGCATGCCCGTCAGGGAATTCTCGACGGCGCGTGGTGGCCGCGGTCCCGCGACATCGGCGCCGAGCTTCCGGGCCTGATCACCGCACTGACCGAGCACCTCGGACCGGTCACCCGCGTCGGCCTCGACACCGCCGCCTGGGAAGAACTGCCCATGCGACTGATTGTCGACGACCGGGTCGTGCACATCGACTCCTTCCCGGTCGGTGACGACACCGTCCTCATCACCCGAGGCGACCGGGATCACTTCTCCCTGCTGGTGGTTCCACCGGATGCGACGCCTGACGCGGCACGCGCGGCGATGGCCAGGGCCGTGCGGGCCGACAACGTCAGCCAGGCCGATCAGATCCTCATCGACACCGGCCGAGCGCACCCGATCGCCACGGAAGACCCGTAGGCGGGCGAAGTCCACCTGCCACGAAGCCCAGCAGGGGGATCGACCAGTCGACGCCGGCTCGGATGCCGTGGGCGTCGCCGACGGCCCGGACGGCCGGCCCTGCCATCGGCCGGCGACGCCTCGTCCCATGCAAAGAGGCCCCGGATCATCTCCGTGGGCCTCTCAGTTGTGGGGCTTCGCTCGGAGGGCTGGGCCTGTGGAACACCTGGGGGGAGGGTGGGACACGGGTCACGATGGTCGTGTCGGACGACGGCACCACGGAGGGGGTAAGTCTCTGGCCACGTACCGCCGCCTCCTCACATCCCTGTTCCCCGCAGCGCTTTGCCGTGCCCGGGGCCGACGGCGTGCGGTGGGTCCCGGCCGGTTGATGGGGCCGGGACCCGGTGCGGTCAGTTGCGGACGAGTTCGGCCGGTGGAGCGTCGGTGGCCTCCGGTGCATGAGTGACGAGCCGTGCACCCTCGATGTCCACATCAGGCAGAACCCGGTCGATCCACCGGGGCAGCCACCAGGCGCTGCGGCCGAGCAGGGCGAGCAGGGCGGGTATGACGGCCATTCGGACGACGAAGGCGTCCAGGGCCACTCCGACCGCCAGGGCGAAGCCCATCATCTTGATCATGGGGTCGGTCGACGGGACGAACCCCGCGAACACGCTGATCATGATGATCGCGGCGGCGGTCACGACCCGGGCGCCATGGCCGACGCCGGCGACGACGGCCTGAGTGGGCGAGGCCCCGTGGACGAACTCCTCGCGGACCCGGGTGGCGAGGAAGACCTGGTAGTCCATGGCGAGACCGAAGAGGACCCCGACCAGGAAGACCGGCATCACGCTGACGATGGGTCCGGTCGTCTGAACCCCGAGCGCAGTGCTCAGCCAGCCCCACTGGAAGACCGCGACGACGGCTCCGAAGGTGGCCCCGAGGGTGAGCAGAAAGCCCAGGGCCGCTTTGAGGGGGACCAGGATCGAGCGGAAGGCGAGAACGAGCAGCAGAAACGCGAGGACGACGATCAGCGTGAGGTAGGGGACGAGCGCCTTGCCGAGCTTGGTCGACATGTCGAGGTTGATGGCCGTACGGCCGGTGACGGAGACCGTGGCCCCCGCGGGGGCGGGCAGGTCGCGGATGGTGGAGACGAGCCTGCCGGTTGCCGTGCTGTCCGGGGCGGTGCTGGGGATCACGGTCAGCAGGGCCGTGTCCCCGGCCTGGTTGAGGACGGCGGGAGTCACTGCGGCGACGCCGCTCAGCGGGGCGAGTCGTTCGGCGGTCCGCCGGCCCGGGCCCTCGGCGCTCCCTGTCCCCTTGGTGTCGACGACGACGAGCAGCGGCCCGTTGTGGCCGGGGCCGAATCCCTTGGTGACGAGGTCGTAGGCCTTGCGCTGGGTGGTTGCGGGGGCGGCGCTGCCGTCGTCGGGCATGCCCAGGCGCAGATCCAGGGCGGGGATGGCGAGTGCGGCCAGCGCGACGGCGGCGGTCAGCAGGACGGTGAGCGGTCGACGGGTGACCAGACCGGCCCAGCGGCGGCCGGCAGAGGTGTCGAGGCTGTGGGCACGACGCCGGGGCTGGAGCCGCTGTCCGGCGAAGCCGAGACATGCGGGCAGCAGGGTGAGGGCGATCAGGACGGCGACAGCGACGGTGGCCGCGGCGGCGAGCCCCATCTGGGTGAGGATCGGCAAGCCTGCGACGGAGAGTCCGGCGAGTGCGATCACCACGGTCAGCCCGGCGAAGACGACGGCCGATCCGGCGGTGCCGACCGCCAGCCCTGCCGCCTCCTGGGCCGAGCGGCCGGCCGCGAGTTCCTCGCGGTGGCGGGAGACGATCAGCAGCGCGTAGTCGATGGCGACGGCCAGGCCCAGCATCGTGGCCAGTACCGAGGTGTTGGAGCTCAGGTCGACGAATCCGGTGGTGGCGGTAATGGCGGACACGCCGATTCCGACGCCTATCAGGGCGCTCACGAGCGGTAGTCCGGCCGCGAGGACCGAACCGAAGGTGATGACGAGTACGAGGGCGGCCACCGCGAGGCCGATGATCTCGCCGGTGCTGGACGCGGATGGCTCCTGGAGGGCATCGCCGCCGCTCTCCACGGTGAGGCCTGCCGAGCGGCCTATCGAGGCGGCGGATTCCAAGGTCGCTCGGGCGCCCTTGGGGATGTCGCCCATCGGCACCTTGTAGGTGACCTGTGCCAGCGCGTAACGGCCGTCCGGGGATACGGCCATCGCGTCGAAGGGGTCGAGGACGTCGGCGACCTCGGCGTCGCGGCGGAGCCGGTCGAGCGACTGGCGTACGGCGGCGGTGGCGTCGGGGTCGTTCAGCGTGCGGCCATCGGGTGCGGCGAACACGACCACGGCGGTGGCGCCGCCCGCGTGAGTGTCCGGGAAGCGCTGCTCCATGAGGTCCATGGCCTTCTGGGCCTGGGTGCCCGGGATGGTGAACGAGTTGGAGGTCGGCCCGGACAGGGCAGCGCCGCCTACGCCGACGGCGATCAGCAGTGCGACCCAGAGGGCGGTGATCGTCCACCGCCGGCGGAAGCAGAACCGGCCGAGCCGGTAGAGGAGTGCGGCCATGGTGGGTGGCTCCTGTCAGAGAAGGTTCAACAAGACGAACGTTATAATAACGAACGTGATGTTAATTGCGGAGGGCAGGTCCAGACCCCCGCCACCCTTTGGAGGAGCTCATGACGCTCGCCGCGTCCGTCGAACCCCCGACCCCCGCCGTGCGTCCTCACCCCCGCCGCTGGGCGGGGCTGGCGGTGCTTTCCGTGAGCCTGTTGCTGGTGCTCATGGACATGACGATCCTCAATATCGCGCTGCCCGCGATCTCCGCGGACCTGCGGCCCGACTCGGTCCAGCTGCTGTGGATGGTCGATGTCTACGCCTTGGTCCTGTCCGGACTGCTCGTCACCGTCAGCGCCCTCGGTGACCGTTGGGGCCGTAAAAGGACCCTGATCAGCGGCTTCGCTGTGTTCGGTCTCGCCTCCACGTCCGCGCTCTGGGCGGACAGCGCCGGCGAGGTGATCGCGGTGCGGGCCCTGCTCGGTGTCGGCGGCGCGATGATCATGCCGGCCACACTGTCGATGATCCGAGCCCTCTTCACCGACCCGAGGGAGCGGGCCACCGCACTCGGTATCTGGGCCGCGATGGCCGCGCTCGGTGGAGCGCTCGGGCCGATCCTCGGCGGCGTCCTGCTGGCGCATTTCAGTTGGCACGCCGCGTTCCTGGTCAACGTGCCCGTGATGGCCGTCGCGATCATCGCGGGGCTGCTGCTCCTCCCGGAGTCGGGCAACCCCCGTCCCGGTCGCTGGGACCTGCTCGCCGCGCTGCTCTCGATGGTCGGCATGGTCGCGTTCGTCCACAGCATCAAGCACTTCGCCAAGGAGGGCCTCACCGACACCGACACGCTCGCGACCTTCGCGCTGGCCGTCCTTGCACTGGTCTGGCTCGTACAGCGCTGCCTCAACCGGCCGGACCCGCTGCTGGAGATTCGGCTGTTCCGCAGCCGGCCCTTCACCGCCGGCGCCGTCGTGGCTGTCACCACCGCTATGGCGATGGCCGCGATGATGCTCCTGATCGCGCAGTGGATGCAGCTGGTCGAAGGCTTCTCGCCGCTCCAGGCCGGCTTGCGGCTGCTGCCCGCCGCGCTCGGCGCCGGTGTGGTCTCGCCGCTTGCTCCGCAGCTGGCTGCGCGTTGGGGTGCCCGCCCGGTGCTGGCCGGCGGCCTGGCGGTCTCCGGCGGGGGATTCCTGCTGATCGCGCTCGCCCCGACGACCTACCCGTGGGTGGCGCTGTCCCTGCTGCTGATCGGAGCGGGCATGGGATCACTGGCGATCGCCTCCGCAGTCATCATGGCCGGCGCGCCGGCAGAGAAGTCCGGAAGTGCCGCCGCGATCGAGGAGACCGGCTATGAGCTGGGCAGCGTGCTCGGGGTGTCCGTGCTCGGGAGCATCGCAGCCGCCACCTACCGGGGCGGCCTGTCACTCACCGACCTGGCCGCCGACGGGGTCACCGGCGCGGCGGCGCAGACGGTGCGCGAGTCACTCGCCGGGGCGCTCGCCTTCGCCCGGCACGCCGGTCCGGCCGCAGGGGAGCTGGCCCACCGCGCTCGGCAGTCCTTCACCGACTCGCTCGGCGTGGTCGGCCTCAGCGGCGCGGGCCTGATGCTCCTTGCCGCCCTCGCCGTATGGGCGCTCACCCCGAAACACCTCGACATCTCCGAAGGGCACCACTGACCGCAGCCGTGGTCAGCGCGGCACAGCCGGTACGCTCACCTGATCCGCGATCAGGTGGGCCGCCGCGCGGGTGCGCTCGTGATCGCCTGTCGCGAGCAGGTCCAGGGCCAGCCCGGCCAGCGCCGCAGCCGCAACAGAGGCGCGTACGCGGGCCGTGCCCGGGTCCTCGCCGCGCTCCGTGAGAGCTTCCGCCAGCGCTTCCACCCACGCGGTGACCAGGCCGGAGCGGACCGTGGCCGGGATCGGCTGGCTCTCTGCGGGCAGCGCGGTGACTTCGAGTACCAGCCGCATCTGGGCGAGGTTCTCGGGCTCCTCGAGCCATGCCCAGTACTCGCGCACCGCCTGCGCCGGATCACCGGTGAACCTGGCTGTGGTCAGCCGGTGCTGCTCGGCCTCGATGTGCTGGACCACCTCGCTGATCAGCTGCTCCCGGGAGCCGAAGTGGTAGGTGAGCGTGTAGGTGCTGACGCCGAGCGCGGTGGCCAGCGGACGGAGCGACAGATCGCCGACGCCTGTGCGGACGAGCTGCTGCACGATCTCCGCGAGTAGCTCGGGCTTACGGTCAGGATTCGGCTTACGGCCCATGAGTCGTCACTTTACTGAGTCGGCAGGGATGGTTCGCCGCCGATCCGTCGCCGGAGCCCTCCGGCATCGCGGTGCAGCGCAGACGCGGCATCGCGGTGCAGAGCAGACCCCACAGGAGTCCGAGCGCTTTGCGCTGCCATTTTTACATAACGAGTGTTATCTTAATGGCATGGCCGACACTCACGTGCACGTTCCGACCGCCCCTGCCCGCATGGGTACTCAAGCCCTGCTCGACGCCATTGCCGCTGTGGCGCGGTTGCCGCTCGCCCGGGCGACGGCCTTGCCGCCCGAGGCGTACCGGTCGCCGGAGCTCTACGAGCTGGAAGTCGAACGCATCTTCCGCAGGGAGTGGATGTGCGTCGCCCGCGAAGAGCAGATCCCCGAGGCCGGTGACTGGCTCGCCGTCGAGCTCGCCGGTGAAGCCCTGGTCATCACCCGTGACGAGGAGGGACGGCTGAACGCCCTCTCCAGGGTGTGCCGGCACCGCTCGATGGATCTCCTGAACGACGCCGAATCCCGGTGCGGAACCACCAAACGCCTCATGTGCCCCTATCACCTGTGGACTTACCGGCTCGACGGGGGACTGGTGGGCGCACCTCTGATGCACGAGGCACAGGGCTTCGACAAGAAGGACGTGTCGCTACCGCGGTTCCCGATCGAGACCTGGCACGGCTTCGTCTTCGTCAACCTCGACCCCCAGGCGGAGCCTCTGGCACCGCGCATGGGTGCGGTGGAAGCCGCCCTGGCGCCGCTCGACCTCGGCACATGGCGGCTGGCCGCTTCCCTGCCCTGGGGGGAGCAGCCCGTGAACTGGAAGATCGCCGTGGAGAACGCCTCGGAGGCGTACCACCACATGGGCACGCACCGGGAGACTCTCCAGCCGCTGTGGCCCACGTCGACGATCGTCCCTGGCGGGGCGCACGAGGACGACTGGTTCAGCTACCCGATGGTGATCAGCAAGGAAGCCGCGGCGGGGGTCGGCCCCGACGGGCAGCCCATCATGCCGACCCTCTTCCCGGTTCCCGAAGGGGCGACCGAACTGCAGCGCTCGTCCAGCCTCGTCACCGGCGTCTTCCCGATGTTCTTCTTCTCCGCCTCGCCCGACATGGCCACATGGTTCGACTGGCGCCCCACCGGGCCGGAGAGCCACGAACTCGAGGTGCACATTCTGGTGCCGCCCGAGGCGTTCGAACTGGCCGACTTCCAGGACAGGGTCGACCTCCTCACCGGGACACTCAATGTCGTACAGGCTGAGGACGCCCACGCCAACAAGGGCGTCATGCGGGGTCTGCGCTCCGCGCAAGCCACCCCCGGACGGCTGTCCCACCTCGAACGCCCGCTGTGGCAGTTCCACCAATACGTTGCCGACCGGCTCGGACTGCTCGAATCGCCTTGAACGGGTGCACGGCGGCTGACCAGCCCGGAGAGGGCCCAGGTGATGCGGAAGTGGTGCGCGGAACCTGGAAGGGGCTGAACAACACAACGGCCCGGGTCGGGGATCATGTCCCTGGCCTGGGCCTTCATTTTTGGAGCGGGCGACGGGAATCGAACCCGCGCTCTGAGCTTGGGAGTCACCGAACCTCCCTGGGCTCGCGGCACTCTGATCAGGACGAACGGATGCCACGGCGAGGGCACGGGCGGCGCCCTCGGCTTCCGGCGCCCCGAGGGCCCGCTGGGCTAGGGGCGGTAAAAAAGGTCGCTCATGGTTGGCGGGGAGTTGTGCACCGCGTTGGAGTTGTAGGACACCCGGTCGTTGTACGCCTGTACCCGCCGTGATTGCTCGATGAGGAGTCCGTCGACATTCTCCGTGCTGCTGCGACGCAGGAGCTTGACGATCAGGACAACCGCGATGGCAACCATGACTCCGAATGTGATGCCGAGCTCGATCACAGAAACCCCCCCGCTGTGGCTGCTCAGCCTCACGATAGTGGCCGACCCGGCGGCGGCCCAGGGGGCGGGCCACGTGGTCGGTGGAGCGGCTTTGAGCGGGAGTTGCCATGGGGCGAGGCTCGCCCAGAAGCGGACCGAGATCCGGCAAGCGGGCCGCGGGGCCGACCAAGTCCGAGGCTGGGAAGCGGCTTGTGGTCCTGCCGGAGTTTCTGCGGACCGACCTTCGGCGGCATCTCGACCCGTACGCGGAGAAGGGCCCGGACGGACTCCTGTTCGTGGGGGAGAAGGGCAAGCCGTTCCGGCGCTCCAACCCGGCCGGCACCTTCGCCTACGTCACCAACCGCTCTTCGAACACTGTGTCGGTGATCGACACGGGCACGAACACGGTCACCGCCACCGTCCCCGTCGGCACCGCCCCCTTCGGGGTGGCTGTCGCAGTAGTCCCGGCTTCGACGGCTGCCTGCCCCGCCGGCAGCGTCATCACCGGCGGCGGATTCGAACTCACCGGCCCCGCACCCAGCAACCTCAGCAGCAAACCGGTCAACGACACCTGGCTGGTCTCCTTCACCAACCCCACCACACAGGACATCACCGTCACCCCCTACGCCGTCTGCGCCGACAACACTCCATAACAACACCGGCACCTGCCCGCCCACCCCGGCGTACCCGGAACCCGGCCCCTCGGTAGGACTCTCCCGCGAGCCGAGCCGGGCGTGAGCGCCGCCGCTCGGGAAGGGATCGAGGCGTGGCCGACGTGCTGCCCGGGCCGGCTCCGACCACCCGTGGACCTGCACGGGGGCGGGTGACGGCCTCGGCGAAGGCCGTCACCCAGTAGCGGCGTCCGCTCTCAGCGCCGGGGCGGTCGTGGGTGCGCCCCGCACGGGCGGGATCGCTCCTCGTCCCTCCACCACCGATCCGCTCGCGCCAGTCCGGTCACGCCGGAGCGGACGGGTCCGGGAGCGTGGCGAGTTCGCCCAGGATGCGGGCCGCCGGCGCCGGGTCGACCAGCCACTTCAGGTGGCTGCCCTCCAGTGTGCGGACGTCGTACGGGTTGTCCGGCGTCAGCTCGTTGCCCTCGCGGATCAGCCGGTCCTGTAGGGCGAGAGGCAGGCTCGTGTCGTCGGCCAGTCGGATGTAGGTCTTGGGTATGCGGCCCCAGGTCGCGGCTTGCGCCCGGTCGGCGGAGCCGCCGACGTGCAGGTTCTCGTCGGGCTGGAAGGTGTTGAGGAAGGCGAGGAACTGCTCGTCGGTGCCGTCGGCGAAGAAGGCCGCCTTGAACGCCGCGAGCGAGTCCGGGTTCGCGGTGCGGAAGTTGACGCGGAGGAGGCCGAGCTCGGCAGGGTTTCCGGCCAGCGCCGAAGCGAAGGCGGCGGGGTCGACCGTGGCCATCTCCGGCTCGGCGTAGTAGTCGTTGACGTCGAGGTCGACCGGGCACCAGGCCGAGACGTAGACGATGCGGTCGATCAGATCCGGGCGGACGTTGGCCGCGGCCGTGACCGTGACACCCCCGCGGCTGTGGGCGACGAGGATCACGGGGCCGTTCCGCTTGGCCCGTTCGAGGATCCCGATCAGGTGCGCGGCGTTGTCGGCGAGCGTGACGCCCTTGATCGAGCCGGGCGCGGTCGCGAGCCCCTCGGGGTCCTGAGGCGACTGGTAGGCGCGGGTGAAGGTCGCCTGGAACCCGTGGCCGGGCAGGTCGACGGCGACCGAACGGTGCCCGAGGAGGCCGAGTTCCGCCTGGAGGGGCGCGAAGGAGAAGGAGTTCGCGAAGGCTCCGTGGACCAGTACGAACGTCGGTTGCATCTGTGTACTCACTTTCCGGCCGCCACGGGTGTCTGACGCAGGACCAGGCAGAGGAAGCCGAAGCTGTCCCGGTACCCGTGCAGCCACTGCGAACGCTGAGCGGTGGCCGCCTCCAGCACCTGTGCGGCGGCCGGATCGGCAGGGTGGTCAAGAGCCCATGAGGCCAGCGAGCCCCAGCAGGCCCACTCGTAGGCGTCCAGCTCACTGCGGGTGCTGACATGGCCGTGGACAGGGGTCCACCCGTCGGCGACGACGCGGTCCACGGTGGTCGCCAGGTCGTCGAGGTCACCGAACATCTCGATGGCCTCCGGTGAAGGGGCGCGGTCCCAGAACGACTCACCGATCAGGACGCGGCCGCCGGGGGCCAGGTGCTTGCGGGCCGCCGCGAGGGCGGGGAGAAGGCCGCCGAAGGCATGCGTGGCGCCGACGCTGATCACCAGGTCGAACGACTGCGCGGAGACGAAGTCCGCGGCTGCCTGGTGGTGGAGGACGAGGCGCTGCTGGACGCCCTGTCGGCTCGCTGCCTGGCGGGCCTGCGTCAGGGCGACTTCGGAGGTGTCGACGCCCTCGGCGTGCAGGTGCGGGCGCATCGCCAGGGCGCGCAGAAGCCATTCCGCTGTGCCGCATCCCAGATCGAGCACCCGCTCGTCGCCCCGCGGGAGGCCGCGTTCGAGCAGCCGACTGACCGAGTCGTCGTCGAGCGGAGACTTAATCGGGTGGTCGGCGTGCGCAATGCTGGAGATCTGTTCGCGGCTCACCGGCGCAGCGTCTCCTCCTTCGAGGAGCAGCTTCGCGGCCACCGCCGTCCCGTCGGTGCGGATCATGTCGGCGACGGCCTTCGCCCGTGCTGCCGTCTCGGGGGTCAGGGTCGTTTCGAGCGCGGCTGACAGGGACTCGAAGGTCGGGGTGGGACCGTCGTGTGCCGCGCCGATGCCCAGCTCGGCCACACGGCCGGCCCAATAGGGCTGGTCCGCCATCTGGGGTACCACGACCTGGGGCGCGCCGGCCCGGGCGGCCGTCGTCGTGGTGCCCGCGCCGCCGTGGTGCACGACGGCGGCCACCCGGCGGAAGAGGGCCTGATGGTTGACCTCGCCGACGGCGAAGCAGTCGTCCTTGTCGTCGGCCGGTTCCAGGTCGGCCCAGCCACGGGAGAGCAGTACCCGACGGCCCTGCGCGCGGATGGCCTCGACAGCAGCCCGGGTGACGTCCTGCGCGTCGCGCACGGGAATGCTGCCGAAGCCCACGTACACCGGTGGTGTGCCGGCGTTCAGGAACGCCTCCAGATCAGCCGGGAGCGGGCGTTCGTCCGGTCGGATCCACGCGCCGGTCTGCACCACGTCGAGGTCCGCAGGCTCCAGCCACGGACTCAGGACCGGGTCGGCTGCCAGCAACGGCCGGTCGGTGAGGACGTGGTCGCGGACGCTGTCCACCGGGGGCAGGCCGATCGATGCCCGGTGCGTGTTGATCGCCTCGCCGAACAGCGCGTTCAGGTTCTCCGCGTTCAGCTCCCACAGCAACCGGTTGTCGGTCACCTCCGGTGGGACCGGCCGGCCCGGCCACGCCAGCGGCGGGTGGTGCGGCGACGGCAGGAAGGCCGGATAGTAGGCCACGGACATGTAGAGGATGCCCAGCTGCTCGGCCACCGACCGCGCGGCGGCCATGGCCGGGATGAGGCCGGTCGCCACCACCACGTCACAGCCCTCGGCGGCCGCGGCGACCGCATCGTACGTGGAGGTGAGCAACGCTGCCGTGCGCTCGGCCAGGCCCTCCGCCGCCGTCGGCGCAGTCCCGGTCACCACCGCCTTCACGACCGGCCGCAACGGCTGGCCGATCGGTGCCGGCGGGAGGTCCAGGCTCTCCAGCAGCTCCGCGAAGTCCGGCGGCGCGCACACGCGCACCTCCGCGCCGAGCGCCCGCAAACTCACTGCGAGTCCCACCATCGGCTCGACGTCTCCACGCGACCCGTACGCCATCAACAACACACGCATTCAGCGACTCTCATTTCCATGGATGCCGGCCTCGACCGGTGATTGTGCGGCAAGACCGGGGCCTTGCCGGAAGCCCCTGGGGGACCTCGGGTGCGGAGCTGCGGCGGTCACCGAGCCCAGGGCAGCTCACGGCTGCCCTCGGTACCGGGTACGGAGGCGACTCTGTCGGAACGCATCGAGATGTGGGCTTCGGCCTGCTCGGGTGCGTGGATCCGGCGGATCCGGTCCGCCGGCAGGATCAGGGTCTGGCCGGCCGACACCTTCTCGGTACGACCGTCGCACGTCACCTCCAGCGCGCCCGCGGTGACCGTCCAGACCTGTTCACGGCTGATGGAGTGCTCGGGACCCGTCGCCCCGGCCTCCATCGCGACCGTCCAGGTGCTGAGTTCGGCGCTGCCGCGACTGGGGGCCGCCAGGCCGGTCATGGCGGCGTTCGGAGAGACGGTGACGCTCTCGCTCGCGGGGGTGATCACGTGCAGGGCGGTGTTCTCGTTCGGTTCGGCGGGGTGGTCGGGGACAGCCCATTCGACGAGCTGGACGACGACCCCGTTGGGGTCGGTCATCTGGAACAGGCGCTCGCCCCATGGCTCTTCGCGCAGCGGCATGGTGATGGGGGCGCCTGCCGCACGCAGCCGGGCCTCCTCGGCGTCGAGGCCGGTGACCGTGAGCGCGAGGATCAGGCCGCCCGCCTCCCGGTCCCGCTGCTCGGCGGGCAGGACCTCGGTGCCCTTGCGGAGCAGGACGATGTCGGCGGCGGCGCCCTCGCGGGTCAGAGAGGCGAAGCCGTCCTGGGCCATGGCCACTTCGTAGCCGAGGTGGGTGCAGAGGAAGTCACGGGAGGCGTCGACGTCGGCGACGGTCAGGGAAAGGGTGGAGGCAGACACGTGCATGACAGCTCCTGGAAAGGTGTGCGCTGTGGTGAGTGGGGGCGGTACGGGATCAGGCCGCGGGCACGTCGAGCTGGAACTCTCGCGTGCGCCGGTAGGAGCGGAACCCCAACCGGTGGTTGACAGCCAGCATGTGGACGTTGTCCTCGGCGTTGTCGGTCTCGATCTCGACGACACCGGGGTGCTCGGCGCGCAGCCGGCGCACCATTGCGGCCTTGAGCCACAGCCCGAGGCCATGGCCGCGGTGCGCGGGCACGACCGCGGTGTCGTACTGCTGCGCCCGGGCCGCCGCGCCCCGCGGGAGCAGGATCTCGGTATATCCGGCCATGGCGCCGTCGTCGTGGACGGCGGCGACGGTCAGCAGAGTGTCGCCGCGGTCGGCGATCACCTGGGCCATGGCCCGTACGCGGTCGGCGTCCCAGTCCACCGTGCCGTAGTCCAGGTCTCCGACAGGCATGTCGTTCATCGCGTTCTTGGCGGTGGCGAAGGCGGCGGCGAGGCCGTCGGGCACCGTGCCGGTCCAGCCCGTCAGCCGGTAGCCGGGGTGCTCGGCCTCGGCGACCTGGAGAACGGCGGCCTCGTCCAACTGGTCCAAGCGCAGAATCAGATGGTCCAGGGCCAGTGCCTGGCGGAAGCTCCGCTTTTCGCAGAAGGCTTCGCCCGGGCTGTCGGCCGCCGCTTCGACGACCAGGCTACGCCTGTCCTCGGCGCGGCAGGCCGCCACGACCGCCGACAGCAGGCGGGAGCCGGTGCCCAGGCGCCGTTGCGCGGGGTCGACGAGCAGCTCCAGTTCGGCCAGGTGATCCCGCCCCGGGGAGGTGAACAGCCGCAGGCCCGCGACTCCGATCGCGCTGCCGTCCGCCCCTACGGCCAGCCAGGCCAACCGGTGACTGTTCAGCGCGGGCTTGGTGAGCTGGGCGTGGATCTGCTCGGGGCCGGGAGGCGGTACTCCGGGCAGGTCATGGGCCATCGAGGCGGCGACAACCTGGTGCCAGGCCGTGGCGTCGGCGGGCGAGATGTCGTGGAGCGGGGTGAGGCGGATGTGCTCAGACAAGGGGATGACTCCAGGGATTCTTCCGGGGGAACGTAAGTCCGGGTTCCGGACGTTGCGCACGCATGCCATGCGCACGATTGTGGGGCCGGTGAACCACCCCACGGGTGGCGTCGGGCCCCTGCGACATCGGCCGACGCGACGCTCTGCGGGGCGCGGCAGCCGGTGTCAGTGCGTCGGGGCGGTGCCAGGACTCCAGCGGTCCAGGGTGGTGTAAGCCGGGACCCACTCGGTGGTGTAGGCGGCGCGAACGGATGCGGGCAGGGGAGCGAGCAGCTTCGCCACCGTCCACTCGTCGGCGCCGTCCAGCAGCCATGGCAGCATCAGCGGTGCGTCCGGGCAGATCAGCTGGGCCTGGACCTGACGGAAGCGGCCCCACTGCTCGGCCGTCAACGCCCGCCGGACCAGCGGCAGGGCTGCGTCCTCCTCGTGCTTGAGGTGCCCTGCCAGGCCGGTGGCCAGTGCGTCGGTCAGGATGCCCAACCCCAGCTGGTCGACCTCGGGAGCGGCGAGCGCCGCGTCGATGGCCTTGATCAGCGGGACGATGGCGGCGTGTTCGGCCTCCATCGCCTCCAGAAGAGCCAGGTCCTTCGGGCGGCCGGCCAGACGTCCGCGCAGCACCGGCCACAGGACGTCGTCCTCGGCCGTGTGGTGGGCGTAGAGAGCCTTCTTGAACAGCGTCCATCCGGCGGTGGCCGGCAACTGCCCGGGGTCACGGTCCCCGTCGGTGGTCATCCGGTCCAGATGGGCCAGCTCCCGGCGCAGGGCGTCGTGCATCGCGTGCATCGCGGTCAGGTCGACGGCATCGCTCATGGCCGGCGTCGGCTCCAGGACACGCGGCCCGGTTCACAGACCGCGGTGGTGCGGCAGTTGAACATATTGGTCACGCCGATCGACAGGATCAGCGCGGACAGCTGCTGCTCGTCGAAGTGCGCGGACAACTGCTCCCACAGCTCGTCCGGCACGGCGTTCTGCACCGCGTCGGGTACGGCGTCCGGGGCGAGGTCGGCCAGCCGCGTGACCTCCTCGGCCAGCTCCAGCGCGGCCCGCTCGGCATCGGTGAAGAACGGTGCCTCCCGCCAGGCGGCCACCGCCGTCACCCGCTCGTCGCTCTCGCCCGCCTCGCGCAGGTTCCGCACGTGAGTGTGCATGCAGCCACCGCAGCCGTTGACCTGGCTGGCGCGCAGAGCCACGATCTCGGGCAGCTGGTCGGAGAGGGCGCCCTGGTTGACCGACTTGAAGAAGCTGCCGATGCTCGTGAGCGCGTCCGGCAGGACGAGCGCCGGGTCCTTCACGCGTGATTGCATGCCCTCAACCTTCCTGCGGGTCGCAATCGTGATCAATGTAAACTTCCGCGCGGTTCGATAACCGCTGGGTTATCGACGGGGGCTGGGGAGCCTGTGGAACTGCGGGACATCGAGATATTCCTGGTGCTGGCGGAGGAGTTGCATTTCGGCCGGACGGCACAGCGGCTGCACGTCTCCCAAGCGCGCGTCAGCCAGGCCATCAAGAAGCAGGAGCGGCGCATCGGCGCCGAGCTGTTCACCCGCACCAGCCGCACGGTGTTCCTGACCGAGGTCGGCCGACAGTTCCGCGACGATCTGCAGCCGGTCTACTCGGGCCTGCACGAATCGTTGGAGCGGGCCCGGCTGGCGGCCCGCGGCATCACCGCACAGCTCCGCGTCAGCCTGATGCCCTTCAACATGGCCGATCTGCACCCCTACTGGAAGGCCTTCCGCGCGCGGTACCCGCAATGGGAACTGCAGATCCGTCTTGCGACCTTCAACGACGTGTTCGGCCAGCTCCGTTCCGGCGCCACGGACGTCCTTGTCGCCTGGCTGCCGGTGGAAGAACCGGACTTCACCGTCGGTCCGTCGTTGTGCACCGACACCCGGATCCTTGCCGTGGCCGCCGACCACCCGTTCGTGCAACGGGATTCCGTGCCGATCGAGCTGCTCGCCGAGTTCCCGCACGCCATGGCCCGCGACCTGCGGCCGCCGGACTACTGGGAGGACAGCTACCTGCCCTTCTACACCCCAGGAGGCCGGAAGATCGAGCGCATCGGGGGCGCGGACAACGCCGATGAGCTGATCAGCATGGTCGGCATGCACGAGATCATCCACACCTTCCCTGGCCATGTCACCAGGTACTGGGGCATGCCGCACATCCGATTCCTTCCCGTCCCTGAAATGAAGAGCCTCAACTTCGCCCTGGTATGGCGGACCGAAGTCGAGAACGACCTCATCCGCGCTCTGGCCGACACGGTGCGCGATCTCGGCGTCTTCCACTTCTGACGCAACCTGCGGCGCGGAACTCCGCTTCGGAGCCGTTCGCCGCGCGCGGTTCCGGCTCCGGCGTCGGGCCTCGACGGTCGTGTTTCCGCGCCGCTCGGGATGTCTGCGTCGCCTGGCGGGGCACCATCTGGCGGAATGCGGGGGGTGTCGCGCGGTTGAGCGTGGCTGCTGCTGTTCGCCGGGGTTAGCGTCGGCACGGTTCGCCGATGCCGTGGTGTGGGTGAGCTGTGCCGTTCGGTTACGGATTGTTGTGCCCTTTCCTGTCGGAGATTCCTGTCAGGGTCAGGTCGAGCACTGCGGTGCGGTGTGCTGAGGAGGTCTTGATGTCGGCTGTTGCCGTCGCCGAGGTGCCGCGGAAGTCGCCCGCGGTCCCGCGCCGCAGGCGTGACGGTCTGTGGTGGGTACGTGTACGGGCCCGCGTTGCCGCGGTGGCTGTGGTGCTGGCCGGCCTGGCCCTCCCGGTCGCAGCGGCCACGCCCGCAGCAGCCGATCCCGGCACCTTCGCCTACGTCGCCAACGCCAATTCGAACGATGTGTCGGTGATCGACACGGGCACGAACACGGTCATCGCCACCGTCCCCGTCGGCGCCGTCCCCTTCGGGGTGGCGGTGAACCCGGCCGGCACCCGCGCCTACGTCGCCAACCGCAATTCGAACGATGTGTCGGTGATCGACACGGGCACGAACACGGTCACCGCCACCGTCCCCGTCGGCACCGCCCCCTTCGGGGTGGCGGTGAACCCGGCCGGCACCTTCGCCTACGTCACCAACAGCGCTTCGAACAATGTGTCGGTGATCGATACGGGCACGAACTCGGTCACCGCCACCATCCCCGTCGGCATCAACCCCCAGGGGGTGGCGGTGAACCCGGCCGGCACCTTCGTCTACGTCCCCAACCCAGCCGCGAACAGTGTGTCGGTGATCGACACGGGCACGAACACGGTCACCGCCACTGTCCCCGTCGGCGCCGTGCCCGTCGGTGTGGCGGTGAATCCGGCCGGCACCTTCGCCTACGTCACCAACCAAGGCGCGAACAGTGTGTCGGTGATCGACACGGGCACGAACACGGTCACCGCCACCGTCCCCGTCGGGGCCTTCCCCTTCGGGGTGGCGGTGAACCCGGCCGGCACCCGCGCCTACGTCACCAACCGCAATTCGAACGACGTGTCGGTGATCGACACGGGCACGAACACGGTCACCGCCACCGTCCCCGTCGGCACCAACCCCCAGGGGGTGGCGGTGAACCCGGCCGGCACCTTCGCCTACGTCACCAACTTCTTCTCGGACAGTGTGTCGGTGATCGACACGGGCACGAACACGGTCACCGCCACCGTCCCCGTCGGCACCGCCCCCTTCGGGGTGGCTGTCGCAGTAGTCCCGGCTTCGACGGCTGCCTGCCCCGCCGGCAGCGTCATCACCGGCGGCGGATTCGAACTCACCGGCCCCGCACCCAGCAACCTCACCAGCAAACCGGTCAACGACACCTGGCAGGTCTCCTTCACCAACCCCACCACACAGGACATCACCGTCACCCCCTACGCCGTCTGCGCCGACAACACCCCATGACAACAACGGCACCTGGACGGGTCCGCAGAATCGTGCAAGACAGTGATCCGATGACGCCGGCGGGGCCGAGTGGCCCCGCCGGGCGAAGAGACAAGATCGCGTGACGGACACTCAGATACCCGAGGCTTCTGAGGGGTCCCGGCCGGGCAGGTGAACGCGCTGGCCGTACCCGGCCGATCGATTCCGCGGACGCCGCGGGTACCCGGCTGGCCCGGAGGGCAGACTGCAGCAGCTGTCTGCGGCATGCAGATGCGCGCGCTGCCAGGTGATGCGCAGAGCCTAGAAGGGTCTGGACAACACAAAGGCCCGGGTCGGGGATCATGTCCCTGGCCTGGGCCTTCATCTTTGGAGCGGGTGACGGGAATCGAACCCGCGCTCTGGGCTTGGGAATCACCGGGCCGTCACGGAGGGGGTTGACGCTGACCAGCGCAAACGGCCTCTGGTGATTAATCGCGAGGCGTCGCGCTTGACTGCTCTTGACCGCTGGGATCCGCTCTTTCTGGCACGGATGTGGCACGGGCTTCCATCCGCTCTGACGGGTCGCGTCACCGACCCCGCACCCGACAACACTGTCACCCGAATGGCCCAACATGACGTGCCACCCATATGGGTGAAGATCAAGCTGGCTAGTGCCCCAACCGACGCAATCTGTGAAAGGCGAACCAAATGCGCATTCGACGAATCCTCGCTGCAGTCTTCGCCACGGCAGCCCTCGCCGGACTCGGCCTCACAGGCGCCGCCACCGCCACCGCCACCGCCGTCAGCGTCACCCCGGCCAGCGTCACCCCGGGTGAGTGCACGGACGGCGGCGGAACGATCGATCGGTCGACGCCCGTGCTCCCGACCTGCAGGGGCGGTATGTACGACGGGCAGACGGTCGACTAAACCCCACTAGGGCCCGTTGTGAAAGTGGATCGGCGCCCCGCAGCCACGCGTTGCGGGGCGCTCCCTCGCGAGCGTTCCCCCTCGGCTGACGGCTCAACGTACCTGGGAGGCGTGACGATCGCACGCGGGCCCGATGAGGTCGGCGGGAGCGGCTTTGGGCTGGAGCTGCCATGGGGCGAGAGATCGGGGCCCGTACGCTGGTCGCGAATCGGGCAGTCTCTGGACCTGCCCGCAATAGCCCGATGTGGGCCCCGATCTTCGAGGCTCGCCCCATGGTGGCTGCCTAAAGCCGTGGAGCCGACCGGGCCCAGCCACCGCGGGCTACCGTCCACCGCTCGGGTGTGCTCGCTACAGCCGCGCGGCCGGCGTAGCCGGGCCCGGAGCGGGGCGGAGACAAGAGCGTCGGGCCCGGCGGCGAGCCGGGGCCGCGCGCGGCGAGCGGAGCGAGCCGCCTTGATGAAGTAGAGAAACTCTTACCGCGCTTGGATCAGCTGCTTGCCGTCATGGCTCCGGACATGGGGCCCGTGCCCGTCCAGTGCATCGAGCAGGCGCACCGCGTAGACCTCGGCCATTCGCTCGGCGACCTCTTCGGGCGTGAGCCAGTCAACTGCCGTCGACTCGGCGGAGGTTCGCTCAGTGCCGCCTGACGGCTTGCAGCGGAACACCAGGGCGACGATGCCGCGCGTCGTGTTCTTGTAGACCCCGGTGAGTTCGTCGACCTCGACGCGGATGCCGGTCTCTTCCCAGACTTCGCGGGCTACGCCGTCTTCGGGGGCCTCGGTGAGTTCGAGTACGCCGCCTGGGAGCTCCCACGTTCCGTTGTCGGCTCGGCGGATCGCCTTCGTCAAGGTCGGCCGCCATGTGCGGATCGCGGAAAGCGCGTTGGACGCCTACATCGACGGCAACACCGTTCAGCCCATCCGGCGTCGCCGTGCCCGGTACGGGAGGGCTGCTTGATGGCGAAGAAGCAGAAGAATAAGCGGCGCTTCGGTCGCATCCGAAAGCTGCCTTCCGGCCGGTATCAGGCTCGCTACCTCGGCCCTGACGGCGTCGACCGTCCGGCGCCGCGGACCTTCGAGACTGCGCGGGATGCTGACGACTGGCTTGCCGAGCAGCAGACGGAGATCCGGCGCGGTGACTGGGCGGATCCCGACGTCGGAGCGGTCAACTTCAAGGACTACGCGCTGCAGTGGGTCCAAGAGCGTCGTCTCTCGCCCACCACGGACGAGCTGTATCGGCGGCTGCTCCGCCTGCACATCCTTCCCGCCTTCGAGGACCTGGACCTCGACGAGATCACGCCGCCCCGTGTCCGCTCCTGGCGCTCGGAACGCCTCGACACCACCGGGGCGGAAACCACCGTCGCCAAGGCGTACCGGCTGCTAAAAGCCATCGTGGAGACCGCCTCTGACGACGAGCTGATCCGGCGCAATCCCTGCCGTATCAGGGGCGCGGGCAAGGAGACCGCCGAGGAGCGTCCGACCGCCACCGTCGCCCAGGTCGACGCGCTCGCCGACGCCCTCGGCCCCGCTGGCGGCTGATGGTCTACATCGCTGCCTACGGTCCGGCCCGGCCGGAGGAGCAGTCCGCGATGCGCCGCCGGGACGTCGACCTGGAGAACGTCGGCATCTGGGTCCGGACTGCTGAGCCTGAACTCACCACCGGTCGGCGGGCACCTGGCGACACCAAGTCCGATGCGGGCAAGCGGTTCCTCGTCCTGCCGGCCTTTCTGGAAAAGGACCTCAAGCGGCATCTCGCTTGGTACGCGGAGAAGCAGCCGGACGGACTGCTGTTCGTGGGGGAGCGGGGCAAGCCGTTCCGGCGCTCCACGTTCGGGCGGAAGTGGCGGAGGGCTCGCGCGGCGGTCGGACTGCCGGAGAACTTCCGCTTCTACGACCTTCGTCACACCGGCCACACGCTCTCGACGCAGTCGGGTGCCACGCTCAAGGACACGATGGTCCGCACCGGGCAGTCCTCCGAGCGGGCCGCGCTGATCTATCAGCACTCGAACCTGGAGCGTCAGCGTGAGGTGGCTGACGGGATCGACGCCCGTGTCCGCGCCGAGCGTGAGAAGGCCGACAGCGTGCCCGATGACCAGGCATCGGGCACGGAACGGGCACGCGAAGCCTGATCCGGTCCAGACAACAAAGAAGCCCCGGGCCGCTGGCCTGGGGCTTTCTCGTGGAGCGGGTGACGGGAATCGAACCCGCGCTCTGAGCTTGGGAAGCTCATGTTCTACCATTAAACTACACCCGCGCAGCGGATCCGTGATCGATCCTGCAGCGCCGCATACTCTACCTCATTGCACGCCCCACGGTGGTATTCGCCGCGGGGCTTTCGTGCTCTTGAGGGGCTCGATGTGGCTGCGAGGCGCGGGAGTTGGGGCGTACCGTGGTCGTGCGGAGTGCCGCGTGGAGCGGTGTCCGTGGCATCCCCTAATGTGTGCTTTCGTCCACATTCGCAGGGGAAGGGGCCCGATGGACCTGATGGAGCGCACCGTCGTCCGCTGTGCCGAAGGGCATGTGTTCAGTACCGCTTCGTTTCCGATGCAGCAGCTCGGTGCCGACCGGCTCGGACCCGGGCGGCTCATCCGGTGCCCACGCTGTGCGCGGCTGAGGCATGCCGTGCCCGTGGAGGCGCAGGACAAGCGGTAACGGAGGCGGTCCGGGCGCGCGGTCCCGTCCGATGGAGGCGGGCCCGCGCGCTCTGCGTATCCTCGGGGGGTGCTTCTCTCAGACAAGGACATCCGAACCGAGATCGACGCCGGGCGTGTACGCATCGACCCGTTCGACGATTCGATGGTGCAGCCCTCGAGCATCGATGTGCGGCTGGACCGCTACTTCCGGGTGTTCGAGAACCACCGCTATCCCCACATCGACCCCGCCGTCGAGCAGGCCGATCTGACCCGGCTGGTCGAGCCGGAGGGTGACGAGGCATTCATCCTGCACCCCGGCGAGTTCGTGCTCGCATCGACGTACGAGGTCATCTCGCTGCCGGACGACCTCGCCTCCCGGCTGGAGGGCAAGAGCTCCCTCGGACGGCTCGGGCTGGTCACGCACTCGACGGCCGGCTTCATCGACCCCGGATTCTCCGGGCACGTCACGCTGGAGCTGTCGAACCTGGCCACCCTGCCGATCAAGCTGTGGCCGGGAATGAAGATCGGGCAGCTGTGCATGTTCCGGCTGAGCTCGCCGGCGGAGCATCCGTACGGCTCCGAGAAGTACGGCTCCCGCTATCAGGGGCAGCGCGGGCCCACCGCCTCCCGGTCCTTCGTGAACTTCCACCGGACGCAGGTGTAGGGGACGGCAATGAGTGACGTACGGGAGAACCTGACGTACGAGAGGTTCGGCGACGCCGTCCAGGAACTCGCGCAGACCATCGCCGACGACGGGTACGAGCCCGACATCGTGCTCTCCATCGCGCGCGGCGGCGTCTTCGTGGCGGGCGGTCTCGCGTACGCGCTGGACTGCAAGAACATCCACCTGGTGAATGTGGAGTTCTACACCGGCGTGGGGACGACGCTCGAGATGCCCGTGATGCTGGCGCCGGTCCCCAATGCGATCGACCTCTCGGACAAGAAGGTCCTCATCGCCGACGACGTCGCCGACACCGGCAAGACGCTCAAGCTCGTGCACGACTTCTGCGTCGACCATGTCGCCGAGGTCCGCAGTGCCGTCATCTACGAGAAGTCCCACTCGCTCGTGAAGTGCGAGTACGTCTGGAAGCGCACCGACGAGTGGATCAACTTCCCGTGGTCGGTGCTGCCTCCCGTGCGTAAGTCCGGCATCCCTGTCACTCCGTCGCGCGAGGCGCTCTAGGCGCTGCCTGACCTGCTGATTCACTCTTTTGAGTGGTGGGTGGCCGCTCGGGGCGCGCCGCTCCGGACCGTCGATCGGGCACCCGGCTAAGTGTGGGCGCTGTGAGGGTGATCGTCCGGGCAGAACGCCGGCAGAAGTCGTGGCGCAGATGCATGGCCGTGGTCCTGGCGGCCGTCGCGGTCACTGCGGGGCTGCTGACGGCTCCGATGGCCTTCGCCGCCCTTTCCGGCCGCACCTCGTCGACCGCGAGCTGGGCCGCGGCAGCCAACTTCGGTGTCGGCAGGCTCTTCGGGTGGGGTGACAACACCGAAGGGCAGCTCGGTCTGGGGAACAGCTCCGATCGCCGCAGCCCCACGCAGGTGGGTACGGCGACGACCTGGACCCGCCTGGCCGTCGGCAGGGAACACACGTGCGCACGTCAGACGAGCGGCACGCTGTGGTGTTCGGGAGACAACACCTACGGGCAGCTCGGGCTGGGCAACACGACTGACCACAGCGTGCACACCCAGGTGGGCACTGCCACCACGTGGTCGCAGGTGGGCGCCGGGGATCTCCACACCTGCGCGACCCGCACCACGGGAGGGCTGTACTGCTGGGGCAGGAACAACGCCGGTCAGCTCGGCCTGGCCGACAGCACCAACCGCACCGTCCCGGTCCAGGTCGGCGCCGCCGCCGTCTGGGCCATGCCGGCCGCAGGGTACGAGCACACCTGCGCCACCCGGAGCAACGGGACGCTGTGGTGCTGGGGGAGCAATGGCTCGGGTCAGCTGGGGCTGGGGGACACGGCCGGCCGTACGTCGCCGGTGCAGGTCGGTACGGGCGTCACCTGGGCGTCGGTGACGGCGGGTTTCGCACACACCTGCGCCACCCGGACCAATGGCACGTTGTGGTGCTGGGGGAGCAATGGCTCGGGTCAGCTGGGGCTGGGGGACACGGCCGGCCGTACGTCGCCGGTGCAGGTCGGTACGGGCGTCACCTGGGCGTCGGTGACGGCGGGTTTCGCACACACCTGCGCCACCCGGACCAATGGCACGTTGTGGTGCTGGGGGTACAACGGCTCCGGTCAGCTCGGCCTGGGGGACACCACCAGTCGCACCTCCCCGGTCCAGGTCGGCACCGCCACCACCTGGGCGTCGGTGACGGCAGGCCTCGCGCACGCCTGTGCCATGCGCAGCGGGCGGACAGTGTGGTGCTGGGGGGACAACACCGAGGGCCAGCTGGGGATGGGCGACACCACCAACCGCACGTCACCGGTCCAGGTCCCGGGCTTCCTCGGCCGGCCGCTGGTGACAGGCCCGACCTCGTCCAGCGTGCTCTCGATCTCATGAATGTGCGCCGATTGAGGGGTTATGGGCCTGTTGCACCCCTTTCGAACTGCATGTTCGTCATCGAACGGAAAAGATGCAGGGCATGAGGAACTTGCGTTGGGCCGCGGCGGGACTGCCGTGGACACGAGTGGTGGCCTACGCCCTGCCGGTGCCGCTGGGCCTGGCGCTCAGCGGCGCGCTGGTCTGGCGGGCGTCCCATGCGGCCTTCGCCGGGGCTACGACCAACTCCGGCAACAACTGGTCCGCGGGATCGGTCAATCTGACAAATGACAGCGGCGGCGTGCCGATGTTCCAGGTCTCCAACCTGACGCCTGGCGCCTCGGGGTCGCGTTGCATCGCGATCACCTCGAACTCTTCTCTCCCGTCCAGCATCAAGCTCTACAGCTCCCATGCGGCCACCCCGGCCAACGACATCAGCCCCCACATCACCCTCACGGTCGAGGACGGCACGGGTGGCTCCTTCAGCAGCTGCACCGGATTCACGCCCAACGGTGGGGTGGACTACAGCGGCACCCTGGAGAACTTCACCAGCACTCGCACCAACTACGCCAACGGCGTGGGTCCGTGGGCAGTGGCGGGCAGCCCTCCGCCACACATCGTCACCTACCGCGTCTCCTGGACCTTCAGCGCCACCGCACCCGACAGCACCCAGGGCGGCAGCACCCCCAATGTCAGCTTCAACTGGGAAGCCCAAACCGCCTAGATGACCCCACTGTTCGGTCGGGCCCCCTCGCAGGAGAGCGGCGGGGCCCGGCTCTGGATCTCCCTTCTGACGCTGACCTCGGCACGGGTCACGCTCGCCGCGGCGGCCGGGCTGCTCATCTGGGCGCACGTGCCCCCGCTCGTCCTGGACTGGCAGCCGACCCTCGTGGTGAGCGCGTCGATGCGCCCGCGCATCACCCCCGGGGACGTCGTGCTGTACCAGCCACTGGAGGGTCGTGCACCCCTGCGCGGCCAGGTCGTCCTGGTCCGGGACCCCGCGCACCCCTCCCGACTGCTGTCCCACCGCGTGCGGAAGGTCCTGCCCGACGGGAGGGTCATCACCGCGGGTGACGCCAACCGCCGGCCCGACTCGACCCCCGTCCCGTCCTCGCAGCTCCTGGGCTTCGGCCGGCTGCGAATCCCGTCCGTCGGCCTCCCCGTGATGTGGTGGCGCGACCGGGAGTACGGGACGATCGCCGCCACGGCCCTGCTCGTGCTCGGCACGGCACGTCTGGCGGCACTACGCCTTCCCGGAACCGGGGCCTTGGTCCCTCAGGGCCATGCACACCCGGCCCAGTGACGTCCTGACCGGCCCAGTGACGTCGTAGAGGGTGGCGTCATCGACGTGACGCCATGAAAGAGGCCCCCGTCACGCGACGGGGGCCTTGCACGGGTACGGCTCAGATCGTGCCGAGCTTGATCAGCGACAGCAGCGCGATCAGCTGGATCGCCGACGCTCCCAGAGCCTTCGGCCACGGCAGGTCGTGCGACTTGCTCACCATCGAGGTGAACAGCGCGCCCGCCGCCAGCCAGGTCGCCCAGCCGATCACCTGGACCAGGGAGTTCTCGCCGCCCAGGAAGATGGCGAAGAGCAGGCGCGGGGCGTCCGTGATGGACATGATCAGCATGGAGAGTCCGACCGTCGGCTGCCAGGCGCCGTCGCCGCCCAGCTGGCGGGCGAGGGTGTGGGTGACCGCGCCCAGGATCAGAGCGCCGATGACGAACGCCACCGCCGTGGTGAGCACCGACGGGATCGCGGTGGAGAGCGTCGCGTTGATCGTCTCCTCGCGCGCCTCGTCCAGGCCGAAGAGCGCGAGCAGGCCGTAGAGGAACGTGACGATCAGTGCCGGGCCCCACACCGGGTAGTCCCGCATCTGCCAGAACGTCGCTCCCGGGCGCAGCACGATGCCGCTCAGCAGCTGCTTCCAGTGCAGCCGCGGGCCCGCGGGTGCGGCCGGGGGCCCGCCCGCCTGGTAGGTGGAGCCGGCGCCGTACGGGTCGTCGTGCACGCTGAACGCCTGGGTGTGACCAGGGTTGTTGGCCGCGTACGGGTCGTGGCCCGCGGGCTGCTGGTACGGGTCGCCGAAGTACTCCGGCTCGCCGTACGGGCCCTGGGGGTGCTGCTGATACTGCTGTCTGCCTCCGGCCGTCTGCGGCCACTGCGGCGGCTGCTGCCCGTGCGGAGGTGCCGCATGGCCACCGCCCTGATAGGGGGGCGGAGCCTGCTGCGGTTGCTGCTGCTGCGGGGGGCGATTGGCCCGGCCGCGTCCGATCCTGAATCCAGCCACGTAATCGAACGTACCCGGTCCGCGCACTTGGGGTGGGGTCGGTCCCGGGAACAGGAGGCCTTTGCTGCCGACCTGTGACATCCCCTAGGGGAACCCTGGGGGGCCTGCCCGATTGCACATCAGGGCAGGTCAGGGGCCAGGTCCGGCTGATTTCAGGGCAGGAAGAGGGACGTGCTGAACGTGATCAGCGGGGGCGTACGGGGCGACGCGGGACGGGCCGGCTGGACGGCGACGATGTCCGCCCGCTCGCCCCGGTGGGTCCGCGTCACGATGTCCGGGCGCTTGTCGCCGTCGAAGTCCGCGTACGCGAGTACGTCCGTGACGGGCTTCTTCTCGCCTCCGCCTGTTCCGAGCGCCGGGGCCGGCGGGACCTTGACGGCGTCGAACGCGTAGCCGCCGCCCGGTCGGCCCGGTCCCGTGGGTCCGCCCAGCAGAAGCTTGCCCTTGGCGGCCGTTCCGGGCGTATGCGTACGGGGCAGCGCGACCAGGTCGTCGGCGCCGTCGCCGTTGGTGTCCGCAGCGGCCTCGGGCGCGGCCAGCGCAGGGCCGCCGCCGGGAAGCGGGGCGGTGGCGGCGCGCGGGGCGCCGGCCCGGGTGAAGGGGCCGCGCAGGAAGCTGACGCGGCCGGCGGACGCGGTGAGTGCGAGATCGGGGGAGCCGTCGCCGTCGAAGTCGCCGCAGACCGGGTGGTCGGGCCAGTCGTTGCCGTAACGGGCCTGGCCGGGCATGTGCAGCACGACCGCCTTGCCGGTGAGTCCGGCGGGGGAGCCGAAGAGCAGCTGCAGGGGCACGGGCGGGCGGCCGATGCCGTCGTACGGCGGGTCGGTGGTCACGACGAGGTCGGCGAAGCCGTCCTGATCGAGGTCGCAGGAGGCCTCGGCGTCGAACGCGGCGGGCAGGACGCCCTCGACCTCGGTGGCGTGCGTACGAGGGGTGAGGAGCTGCCGTACCGCCGGATCCAGGGTGCGCGGGCCCGCGGTGCCGTAGACGATGCCGATGCCCGCGTCGTCGCCGAGACTGTCGCCGGGGGCCTTGACCAGGTCGTTCAGGACGAGATCGCGGTGGCCGTCGCCATTGAAGTCGAAGGGGAGGCGGCTGCCCTTGCCGTGCGGTACGGGCATGCTCTGCTTTCCCGCTGTGCCTGCCTTGCCGGCGAGCGGGGCCGTGTCGCCGTTCTTGGGGGCGGACCGGGGATCCGGCTCTGCCGCGGTGCTGCAGGCGGTCAGCAGCGCCGCAGCGACGCAGAGAGCGCCCACGCCAGCCGTTCGTATCCGCACGTCCCACCCTGCCCGTCGGTCTCGTCTGTGCGCGGTCGCCCCATGATGCTCGTCCGGATGCCCCTGCCACGCAATGGTTTGCGCGCAATCGCAGGCCAATGGTTATCCGATGCGGTGCCGCGCGTCGTCCCGTGCGGCGCCCGGCGGTGCCGTGCGCCGGGATCGCAGGCCGGGCAGGGTCCGGCCGGCGGCGGTGACAGCAGCGCCGCCGGACCCGCCCCGCGGCGGGTCCGGCCGCTGTTGACTGCGACAGGGGCTCAGCCCGCGAGCTCCGAGCCGAAGGCCGAGTACGCGGTGGAGAGGCCGAGCGCCCCCGGTCCGAAGCTGGTCGAGCCGGTCGTCGAGTAGAGGGTCCCGGCCGCGCCCGGCAGATGCCACAGGCCGCCCGCATCGTCGTTCTCCTGGGAGGCGACGGCGCTGAGGTCGGCCCGGCCGTCACGGTCGACGTCGGAGGCGAACAGCTGGGAGCCGAAGCCGTCGATGCTCTCCGCGCTGCCGGGGACACCCGGGCTGTCCTGGCTGAGCAGCAGCGCGCCGCTCGTGCTGAGTCCGGTGGTGGAGCCGCGCAGCACGGTGATCGTGCCGGCGCCGTAGAGCCCGTCGGGCTCGCCGCCGATCGTCTCGCCGGGGACGCCGACGGACAGGTCGGCGCGGCCGTCCTTGTCCAGGTCGCCGATCGCAACCGCGGCGCCGAACGCGTCGCCGTGCTCGCTCACGCCCGGCACGCCGGCGGAGTTCTGTGTCAGCGTCGTACGGCGGGTGGCGCTGGGGCCGGTGCTCGTGCCGTGGACGACGCTGACCTCGCCGCCGGTGGAGCCGGACGGCTCGTGCTCCGGCTCCTCGGCGTTGCCGAGCGCGATGTCGCCGTATCCGTCGCCGTCCAGGTCACCGATGGCCGCGACCGAGCCGGGACGCAGCGCGGCGCCCTTGCTGAGGCCGCTGCTGGTGCCCTGGTAGTAGACGGCCGGGCCGAGGTCGTCGCTCTCCGGCTTGTTGCCGGTGACGACCAGGTCGGCCTTGCCGTCGCCGTTGATCCTTCCTGCGGTGAGGCCGGGCCATTCGAGCGGTGACGCGTACGAGGTCACGGAGCCGGTCGTGCCGGACTTGGCGAACGGGCCGCGGATCAGACGGATCTTGAAGGGCGGGTTGCCGGAGTCGCCCTGGGCGCCGATCGCCAGGTCCGGCTTTCCGTCGCCGGTGAAGTCGCCGGCCGCAAGACTCAGACCGAAGTAACTGCCGTGCAGCGCCAGCGGGTTCTTGATGGTGGTGCCGCCGCTGAGGCCGGATGCGCTGCCCCAGACGACGACCACGGTGCCGGCGTCGTCGCCCTGCTCGGTGTCCTCATTGGGGGCGGTGACGATCAGGTCCGAGTAGCCGTCGCGGTTGAGGTCCGCCGCGGCAACCTTGTGGCCGAACTGGTCGTCGGTCTCGGCCGAGCCGGGGATCCCTGGGCTGTTCTGGCTGATGACGGTGCGCCTCGCGGGGGCGAGGCCGGTCGCGGAGCCGTGGACGACGGCGACATGACCCGCCCACTCCTTGCCGCCGACGGTCGCGGCCGGGGCGGAGATCGCGAGGTCGCGGTAGCCGTCGCCGTTGAAGTCGCCGGCGAGCCCGGAGGGGGCGGCCGAGGCGGTCCCGGCGGCAGCGGTGAGCAGGCCGCCGGTCAGTGCGGCCGCGGTTGCCGCGCACAGGAGGGTGCGGCGGAAGCGGGGATGGCGGGGCATGAGCGTGCTCCTGGTCAGGGATGGTTCGGTGCGTCGGTCAGGATGGGCAACGGGGCGTGGCCATGGGCCGGTTGGAGCGCCCGACGGCCGGTCCCGCGCCGGGTGCGCGGAACCGGCCATCGCTGGACGGGAGTTGACGTCAGCCGGTGATGAGCCAGCCGAAGATCGGGGTGCCGACGGCCGAGATGCCCGTGGCGCCCAGCCCGATGCTCCGGCCCGCCGGGTCGATCTGCGTGCCGTTGGAGCGGAAGGCCACGATCTGGCCGTCCCGTGCGTTCTCCCACGGGACGCCGACGGTCAGGTCGGCCTTGCCGTCGTTGTTCGTGTCGGAGAGGAAGACCTCGCCGCCGAAGGCGTCCTCCGCCTCGCCGGCGCCGGGCACGCCCGGGACGTCCTGGTCCAGGCCCTGGTTGCCGGTCTCGGCGAAGCCTGTCTCCGTGGCGTACAGGACGGTGACCATGCCGGCGTTCGCGACGCCGTTCACGTCCTCGTTGGGGGAGCCGATGGCCAGGTCGGACCTGCCGTCGCCGTTGATGTCGCCGAAGCTCACCTCATAGCCGAAGTTGTCCTTCGACTCTGCCGTGCCGGGGACACCGAGGGTGTCCTGGTGAACGGTGATCTCGCCGCCGTTCGGACCGCTGGAGGTGCCGTAGACAACCTTGATGGCGCCGCCCTTGGCCACACCGGCGCTGTCCGCGCCGCTGTCCCAGCTGTTGCCGATGACGATGTCGCCGTAACCGTCGCCGTTGGCGTCGCCGATGTCGGAGATGACACCCGCGGGCAGCTTCACCTTGCCGGCGGTGGTCAGGCCGGAGGCCGAGCCCGGCAGGTAGTAGTTGGCGTTGTACGAGTACTCGCTCGGGCTGTCGCCCTCGTAGCCGTCGACGACCAGGTCGGTGCGGCCGTCCTTGTTCACGTCGCCCGGGGCGAGGTAGAAGATGTCGAATCCGGGCACCGCCAGGACCGGGGCGGTGAGCGAGTAACGGCCACCGGTTCCACCGGACTTGGTGAAGCCGCCGCGGTAGATGTCGATCTTCTGGTTGTCGGCGCTGATGGCGAGGTCGGCCTTGCCGTCGCCGTTGTAGTCGCCTGCCGCGACGACAGCGCCGAACTGGTCGTGGCTGGAGGGGGACGGGTCGGCGACCCCCGTACCGCCGAAGAGCCCGGTCGCGGAGCCCCACACGATGGTGACCGCGCCGCCGTCCGTGTCCGAGCCGACGTCCTCCCTCTGGGAGCCCACGGCGAGATCGGCGTATCCGTCGCCGTTGTAGTCGCCTGCCGCGAGATGGCCGCCGAACGCGTCGCCCGTCTCGGCGGTTCCGGGGACACCGGCGCTGTTCTGGGTGAGGGTCTGGATCTTCTCGGCGCCCGCGCCGCCGGCCGAGCCGTACAGAACGCTGACGGCGCCCGCGTTCTTGTAGCCGTTCACGGTGGCGCTCGCAGCCGACACGGCCACGTCGCGGTAGCCGTCGCCGTTGAAGTCGCCCTGCAGCCCCGAAGGGGCGGCCGAGGCGGTGCCGGAGGTCGCGGCCAGCAGGCCGCCGGTGAGGGCGGCCGCGGCGGCCGTCGCCAGGGTGATGCGGAGGTTCATCTTCACGCTGCGTTCTCCTGCACAGAGCTGAGGGAGGGTGTCAGTGGGCGAGTTCGTCGCCGAAGTACGCGAGGCCGGAGGGCCCGCCGAGCGAGGTGGAGCCGAACGACGTCGAGCCGGTCGCCGTGATGCCGCTCGCTCCGGTCTTGAACAGCCAGAGCGAACCGGCGCCCGCGTTCTCCGCGTAGGCGCCCGCGGCGAGCTCCGCGCGGCCGTCCGCGTTGCTGTCCACGAGCCGTACCGAGGCGCCGAAGTAGTCACGCGCCTCGGCGCTCCCGGGCACGCCCGCGGTGTCCTGCGAGAAGGACTTGGCGCCGGACCCGGTGAGGCCCGAGGCGGAGCCGCGCAGCACGTAGAAGGAGCCCGCGCCCGTCTTGCTGCCGAGGGCCTCGCCCATGGAGCCGACGGCGATGTCCGCGTAGCCGTCGCCGTTGGTGTCACCGGCGGACAGGCTCCAGCCGAAGCTGTCGCCCTTCTCCGCCGTACCGGGGACACCGGTGGTGTCCTGGTTGATACGGACCGGGGTACGGGTGCTGAGACCGGTGGCGCTGCCGTACGTCACGGTGACGGCACCGCCGAGGCCGCCATGGGGCTCCGTGGTGGACTTCTCCATGAAGTTGCCGGTGACGATGTCCCCGTAGCCGTCCTTGTTCACGTCGCCGATGGCGCCCGCGTAGCCGCCCGCGACCTTGCCCGCAGGCGTGAGCCCGCTCGCCCCGCCCTTGTAGAGGACGCTGCGGGTGCGGTAGTTGTCGCCACTCAACTCCTGGCCCATGACCAGCAGATCGGTAGCGGCGTCGCCGTTGACGTCGCCCGCGACGAGCTTGTCGGAGTTGATGCCGGTCTCCTCCAGGGTGTCGATGCCCACCAGGGCAGCGGCCTTGCCGGTCCTGGAGATGGGGCCCTTGAAGATGTTCAGCTCGGGCGAGGAGATGTTGACGGCGGCCAGGTCGGCGCTGCCGTCGCCGTCGAAGTCGCCGGTGGCGACGTCCCAGCCCAGCTCGTAGCGGGACTCGGGCAGCGGCGAGGTGATGTCGGTGGCGGTCTTCAGGCCGTCCGCGCCGCCCCACACGACGGTGAGCACGCCGAAGTCGTCGGTGCTGCCGATCCGCTCGCCGTGCACGCCGACGACCAGGTCCGTGTATCCGTCGCCGTCGAGGTCCCCTGCGGTGAGCCGGTCGCCGAAGTAGTCGCCGGCCTCGGGGACACCCGGGATACCGGCGGTGTCCTGGCTGATGAGCGTCCGCTTCGACTTGTCGAGGCCGTTCTTGGTGCCGTAGACGACGGCCACATACCCGGCGCCGGACTTGCCGGCGACCTTGGCGATGGGCGCGGCTATCGCCAGGTCCCGGTAGCCGTCGCCGTTGAAGTCGCCCTGCAGCCCGGAGGGGGCGGCCGACGCGGTGGTGGCGGTCGCGGCGAGCAGAGAGCCGGTGAGGGCGGCGGCGGCCGCTGCGGCCAGGGTGATGCGGAGGTGCTTGCGCACGCTGGTTTCTCCTGAATCGACTGAATGAGCAGGTCAGTTGGCGAGTACGTCGCCGAAGTACGTGAGGCCGGACGGGCCGCCGAGCGTGGTGGAGCCGAACGACGTCGAGCCGGTCGCGGTGATGCCGCTCGCGCCGGCCTTGAGGAGCCAGACGGAACCGGCGTAGCTGTTCTCCGTGGGGGCGCCGACGGCGAGTTCGGCGCGGCGGTCCTTGTTGCTGTCCAGGAGCCGCACCGAGGAGCCGAAGTGGTCGAAGGGCTCGGCGGTGCCGGGCACACCCGCGGTGTCCTGGGTGAAGGCCTTGGCGCCGGTGCCGGTCAGGCCTGTGGCGGAGCCGCGCAGGACGACGACCTGTCCTGACTCGGGCGTGCTGCCGAGGGCTTCGTCCCTGACGCCGACGGCGATGTCCGCGTAGCCGTCGCCGTCGGTGTCGCCGGAGGACAGGCTCGTGCCGAACCCGTCGTGGCTCTCGCCGGTGCCGGGTACGCCGGCGGTGTCCTGCGTGATGCGGACCGGGGCACGGCCGCTGAGGCCGAAGGCGCTGCCGTAGGCCACCGTGACAGCGCCGCCGAGGCCGCCGTCCGGGTTGTAGGCGGACTTCTCCGCGGGGTTGCCGGTGACGATGTCGCCGAAGCCGTCCTTGTCGACGTCGGCGATGACCGCCGCCGGGCCGCCCGCGACCGCGCCGGACATCGTGAGGCCCGTCTTCCCGCCCCGGTAGAGGACGCTGCGGCCGGTGAGACCGTCGACGGCCTCGTCCCTGCCCAGGACGACCAGGTCGCTCGCCCCGTCACCGTCGACGTTCCCCGCGACGACCCTGTCGACGCCGATGCCTGCATCGGAGAGGTTGACGTCGGTGCGCGCGGTGGCCTTGCCGGTCCTGGTGAAAGGGCCTTCGAAGATGTGCAGTCCTCCGATGTCGCCGCCGTTGACGGTGGCCAGGTCGGTGCCGCCGTCGCCGTCGAAGTCGCCGACGGCGAGGGACCGGCCCAGCTCGGGACGCGGGGTGGGCAGCGGTGTCGCCAACTCTGTGGCGGAGGTGAGCCCCTTCGGGCCGCCCCAGGCGACGGTGATCACGCCGTATGTGGAGGTGCTGCCGGTCCGCTCGCCGGGCACGCCGACGACGAGGTCGGTGTAGCCGTCGCCGTCGAGGTCGCCGGTGGTGAGCGCGGAGCCGAAGTGGTCGTTGACCTCGGGGACGCCCGGGATGCCGGCCGTGGCCTGGCTGATGAGGGTCCGCTTGGACTTGTCGAGGCCGTTCGGGCCGCCGTGGACGACGGCCACGAGTCCGGCGCCCGGATGGCCGTCGATGTTGGCGATGGGGGCGCCGATCGCCAGATCGCGGTAGCCGTCGCCGTTGAAGTCGTCCTGCAGCCCGGAGGGGGCGGCCGGGGCGGTGCCGGCCGTGACGGTGAGCAGGCCCGCGGCAAGGGCGGTGGTCACGAGAAGCGCGCGCGTACGCATGGGACTCCGCAGGTGTCCAGGCCGCGGTGCCGTACGACGGGGGCGTACGGCACCGGTCGGCCGATCGGATGGGGCCGGGTGTCAGTTGGCGAAGTTGGCGCCGAAAAGGGGGGCGCCGGCCGCCGGGACGCCGGAGGTGCCGGGCGAGATGGTGCGGAGGCCGGCCGTCGTGGCGAGCAGGCCGGTCGTGAGCGTCGCCGCGGTGGCCGTGGCCAGGGCGATGCGGAAGTGCTTCTGCATGCGAGGTTCTCCTGCAGCATGCGGAATGCCGGACGGGCATCCGCAGACAATGGGGGGCGTTCCTCCCCGTTCACCGGAAGTTGTTCATGATGCAACGAGTCGGTCGGCGAACAGGAGACCTGCGACGTGGCCCAAGGGTTGTATGGGGCAGCAATAAATTTCCGGGGCCGGTGTGGCACCCACATGACTCACGCAAGAACGGCCGGTCCTGCCCCCGAGGCAGGTCCGGCCGTTCTTTTTGGTCGCGTACGAAGACGGTTACTTCACGGGCTCCGGTTCCGGAGCGCCCTCCGGTTCCTCCGACGGCGCCGGGTCGGCCGGCGGCGTCTTGACGGAGTCGAGGAGGAGTTGGGCGACGTCGACGACCTGGACGGTTTCCTTGGCCTGGCCGTCGTTCTTCTTGCCGTTGACGGAGTC